>DLOO01000051.1:0-14038 GCA_002479645.1 Lachnoclostridium sp. UBA7482
TCTGTGTTGGTACGACCAGCTGCCGCACCGTAGAAACCGTAGCGGGAGAACATGATGGGAAAATGGTACCCTGCAGCGGTGATACGAGTATTTTTATCTACCCGGGCTACAAGTTTCAGATGATGGACGGTCTGATTACCAATTTCCATTTGCCGGAATCGACACTGTTGATGCTTGTGTCTGCATTTGCCGGCAGGGAGCATGTGATGAAGGCTTATGAAGAAGCGGTTAAGGAACGCTATCGTTTCTTTAGCTTCGGGGATGCCTGCCTGTTTCTATAACTGAAAACTGCTGAGGACAGCGTGAAGGGCAGAGAATGCTTTTCGCGCTGTCTTTCTTTGAATTTAATAGGGGGATGAAAATACTATTTGGTTTATTTTACGAAAGCTAAAATATGAAATTTGGTATTTTGACAAGTAGCCCTTTTTAATGAATTGACAAAAAACAAAATATTGAGTATAATATTTTGTAAAATGTAAAGGCGGTGCTGTAATGGATTATATACACGAAATGAAAAAAATCGCCAAAGAAAACGGCGGCATTATTGATAATAAAAGTGCAGCTTCAGCTGGTATTTCTCGTGCTATGCTTTCAAAGTTATGCAAAGAAAACAAAATACAGCGTCTGATGCGAGGTCAGTATATTCTTGCTGATGATATACAGGATGAACTCCTGTCGATAGAACTTCGCTCTAATCAACTGATTTTTTCACATGAAACGGCACTTTTTCTTCATGGAATTTCTGACCGAATGCCGTTTGAACATTCAGTAACAGCTCCTTCCGATAAAGTACCGTCAAAAGCAATTCAACAGGATTGTAAAATTTATTATATCAAACCCGAATTATTTGAGCTTGGAAAAATTAAACTTACTACACAATTTGGAAATGAAGTAACCGGTTACGATTTAGAACGAACAATTTGCGATGTGATTCGCAGCCGTAAAAAAATCGGAAGTGAAACTTTTCTTGCCGCACTGAAAATGTATGTGGCTGATTCAAGAAAAGATCTTAATAAGCTAAACAGCTATGCAAAAAAAATGAAAATTGCAGGTATAGTCAGAAAATATATGGAGGTGCTTTTATGAACAATGCAATGAGTCTAAAAGCTAAAATACGCAATATTGCCAAAGATAAAGATATCCCTGCTCAAGTCATACTTCAAAATTATATGTTTGAGCGCCTTCTCGTCCGACTTTCAAGGTCGGAATATAAAAATAAATTTGTTATAAAAGGTGGAATACTTGTTTCTGCAATCGTTGGACTCGATAATCGTGCAACTATGGATTTAGATACCACATTGAAAAATTTACCCCTGACGCCGGAAGCCATTGAAGAAGCCTTACGGTATATCATCTCTGTCGAGGGTGGGGACGATGTTGATTTTTCATATATTTCCATAGTACCTATTCGTGAGGATGATATTTATGGCGGATATCGTGTGATGCTGAATGCCAAATACGATACGATCGTTACGCCGCTGTCCATTGATATTTCTACAGGAGATGCTATTACGCCAAATCCAGTTAAATTTACATTTAGTGAGATTTTTGACAGCACAAGATCATTTGAGTTATGGGCATATAATATTGAAACCGTTATGGCAGAAAAAGTCGAAACCATTCTTCGCCGCAGCGTATATAACACTCGACCAAGAGATTTTTACGATGCCTATATTCTTGCGACAACTCAGAAATTTGACAAAAAACTATTTCTTGAAGCAATGACAGCGACAGCAGAACACAGAGGAACAGCGAAACAAATTGAGGATCACCACGATGAAGGGTGCATATGACGAGAACGACTCAACGATGACCGAAGCCATTGATGTGGGCGAACTATATATGGCAGACGAGCGAATGACGCTGATAGCCAACCACATCATACAGAACCATAAAGCAAAAACACGGAACAGACAGTACACCGCTATTTTTGCGGTATCGTCTATTCCGATGCTTATCTCGTATGTATTTGTTTCGTATTTCTCAGTGCTGAGTTTGGTAAAATCAAAGTCTAAAGCAATCATTGCTCCTGCAAAGATGAGCAAGCCAACTGCTAGAAGAGAAATCGCAAATATAATCCACACTTTATTTTTCATACTCATTTTACATCCTCCTTACCGACAAATTTGGATTTGATGCCCAAAGCCATCTTTTTCGTCAAGTGCAAGATGTATTGGGTAGCTTGCTTACATCCGAAAAACAATAAGATTGACAGTCCGGCAAAGAAAGCTCCTGCACCAAGCATAGCAATTCCTATGGTGACATTGCCGCAAATCAAAAAAGCAAAAGCATCGAATATTCCCGCAAGCGAACACGCCGCAAATGAAACCTCAATCGCCCACAAGGAAACAATGAACGACCATACTACAATATAAACGGCAAAAATTACGGCAAATGCGGCAATTAAAAGCGGAATCCATATTGGAGAACCCAATGCCAAAAGCACAATTTCCCACGCTTTGAGTGCGCATTTTGGCTTTATTTTCTCTTTTATAATTTTGGTAAACGGAACTTCCGCTACAATCTGTGACACAATTTCATCAACAGAGCCGATTCCGGAAACAGCATCTTCTTCCGAAAGACCTTCTTCCATTCGGTCATCAATTATTTCATTATAGAACGTCAGGCGTTCCCTTATGTCGTCCTGTGACAAGCCGAACAGTCTCGCCTCAAGTTCAGCGAGAAACTCTTGTTTACTCATTATCATCCTCCCCCTTGGTTACAAACCGATATATTGACACAATTTCTTTCCAATCTTCTTTGAAATCCCCGATACGTTTTAGCCCACGCGCAGTAATGTGGTAATATTTTCGAAGTCTGCCGTCATGTTCTGCGGTTCGGACCGTCAGCATATCAGCCATTTCCAAGCGCTTTAGAATGGTGTATAAGGTTGATTCAGACATTTCAATATACGGTTTCATATCCTTGATAATCTTATAGCCGTATGAATCTTCACTCTTAATAGCAGCCAATACACATACATCTAAAAGACCACGTTTTAATTGAATATCCACTCTATACCTCCCTTCGTGTAATACATCGTATCACGAAGTATCGTTTTTGTCAAGAGTTTTTAGGCTTTTTTCCCGCACTTTATTTCCGTATGAAAAGACCGCGTGGAAAGCATTTCTGCCTTTCACGCGGTCTTTTCCCTTTGCAATTGCTCATAAAGTTGATATTTGATTGTTGTTCTCAGATTCCTTCTTTATGAGGTGTTAGCATTTCGATACTACGGTTTTGCTTCGGTTTATGTATTGAAACGTGTGATTATTTCGCCCATTCAGCCAACTGCTTTTTGTTAGCATCGAGAACCCTCTTCATTGCCTCCTGCCCCGGAGCGCCGATGGTGTTTCTTCTGGTAACACATGTGGAAAGGGAAATTGCATCGTAAATATCAGCTTCAAAGGCAGGGCATACCGCCTTGAATTCATCCAGGGTCAGGTCATCCAGGGCGCAGTTCTTGTCGATACACAGAAGAACGAGCTGACCGATGATGCCATGTGCGTCACGGAACGGAACACCGTTTTTGACAAGATAATCTGCGGCATCGGTTGCATTGGTGAATCCGCCGGCAGCGCTTCGCTCCATTTCTTTTTTGCGGAAGGCAGCGGTGGAAATCATACCGTCAAAGAGGGTCAGGCAACCCTTAACCGTGTCGATCGCATCAAAGGATAATTCCTTATCCTCCTGCATGTCCTTATTGTATGCAAGCGGGATTCCCTTCATTGTGGTAAGAAGAGAGGTCAAGGCGCCGTATACACGACCGGATTTGCCGCGAATCAACTCAGCGATGTCCGGATTTTTCTTTTGCGGCATGATACTGCTGCCGGTAGAGTAAGCATCGTCAAGCTCGATAAAACGGTACTCGTTTGAATTCCAAATGATGATTTCTTCACAGAAACGGCTCAAATGCATCATCATAATGGACATTGCAGACAAAAGCTCGAGTAAATAATCACGATCGGACACGGAATCCATGCTGTTTAACGTAGGAGCGTAGAAGTCAAGGAGCTGTGCGGTACAGTCCCTGTCCAAGGGATAGGTGGTACCTGCCAGCGCGCCGGCGCCAAGAGGGCAGTAATTCATGCGCTCATAGATGTCGCAAAGTCTAGTATAGTCACGCTTGAACATCTCCATGTATGCGCCGATGTGGTGAGCCAGGGTAACCGGCTGTGCCTTCTGCAAATGTGTAAAGCCCGGCATATAAGTGTCCGTATGCTCCTCCATCAGTGCCTGCAGGGTATTCATCAGGTTTAGTAAAATGCCCTTCATTTCGCTTACTTCATCACGAACATAAAGCTTCATATCAAGGGCAACCTGGTCGTTACGGCTGCGTCCGGTATGGAGCTTCTTGCCGGCATCACCGATTCGCTCAATCAGGTTGGCTTCCACAAAGCTGTGGATATCTTCATGTTCTGCGGTAATCGGGAGAGTACCGGAAGTGATGTCTTCCTCAATCGATTGCAGACCTGCAATAATCTTGTCCTTTTCCTCATCACGGATGATTCCCTGCTTTGCAAGCATGGTGACATGCGCGATACTGCCGCGAATATCCTGATGATAAAATTTCCGGTCAAATCCAATGGAAGCATTGAAATTGTGAACCAGTTCGTTTGTTTCTTTGGTAAATCTTCCTCCCCAAAGCTTCATAGAATCCTCCAATCCGCACAAAATGTGCTGCATTTATTGTATTGTTCGTATTAACATAAGTACGCCCAACAGAAGCGGCGGTTGTAACAGATAAATCCACAGGGAATGCCGCCCGCACCAGGACAAAAAATCCCAAAGAAAAGAGAGCGCCTGCGGACAAGGAATCCTTGACCTGTGATCCCGATAAACGGTTTTTCCGAGAAAAATGCCGATAAGAAAATAGCCCAGGTTCGGAATCAACGGAAAATAATCAAAGGTCGTGAATCCATCATACATAAAGCCAAGCGGAACAAGCATATGCGTTTCGACAAGCGGAAGCTCTTCAAAGATTCCCATATAGAAAATCAGCAGACCGCAGACAAGCAGCAGCCCGTTGGGGATATAGGAAAGGAGCGGCGCCAGAATCATGCAAATTGACAGCAAATGAATTACACCAAAGACAATAGTCATATCCGGCGCGATGCAGTAGGTTGCCGTAGTTATCAGAAGAGCAACCGGCACAAGCATCAGACCGCGACGGACGGGATGGCGTCCGAGCGTCACGCAGATGCCGGACAGAAGAACAAACAAGCCGCCGCCGTAGTTGGCAATCAGAGTGTAAACCGGATGGATAATTCGGTTGCCCCCGTAGAATTCAATTGTAAAATACAGGAAGTGAATGATAACGACTCCCAGAATCAGAATCCCGCGAAATACGTCAAGCTCCCAGATTCGTTTACTTTTACCCGGTTGTTTCAATTTGTTCCTCCTAAAACAACTCGAAAGAAATAACCTGTTATACGTGGTTATGAAAACCACATGTAACAGAAAACAAAACTATTTATATTGCTTTTTTACTTCAAATAGTATATACTAAAATCCGGAAACTGAAAAGAAAAACTTTTATTTTCTTTGGAAAACGTTGGATTTTGGGGAGAAGGGGATGTAATTCTATGGCAAAAGAAAAGAAAAAAGAAATTGAACTGCCGGATTATTTGCTTGGTGAGGAACTGGTTAGCGCTATTTCCCACGGTGTCGGTGCAGCGCTTTCTATTGCTGCATTGGTTGTGTGTGTGGTGAAGGCCTCGAGGCACGGCGCATTTGCGGTTGTCAGCAGCTGTATCTATGCCTGCATGAGTATGATTGCCTATCTGATGTCCTGTATCTATCATTCGCTTGCAAGAAACCGGGCGAAAAAGGTATTTCGCGTCTTTGATCATTGCAGCATTTTTCTATTGATTGCCGGTTCCTATACGCCGTTTACGCTTGTTGCGCTGCGCGGGCCGGTCGGGTGGAGCATGTTCGGTGTGGTATGGGGGCTTGCAATTATTGGTATCGTATTTGATGCGATTGATTTGGAGCGATTCAGTAAGCCGGCGCTGTTCGTTTATCTGCTGATGGGCTGGTGCATCGTTGTAGCGTTTCCGATGCTTATGAAAGTGGTTCCGATGGAAGGAATATGGTTCTTGCTTGCCGGCGGAGTTGTATTTACCGTGGGAGCAATTATCTATGCAATCGGCAATATCCGGTATATGCATTCCATCTGGCATTTCTTCGTACTGGGCGGAAGCATCTTGCAGTTCTTTGCAATTTATCTGTATGTAATCTGAATTAAAAACCGATTCAATTACGAAAGATTAGTGAAATGTTAATCTGCATTGCTTGCCGCAACGGGTTTTCCTCCGTATAATGGCAGCGAAAGGAGGTCATTGCTAATGCTAAACGAAAACATCAAAGCAATCAGAAAATCCAAAGGACTTTCGCAAGAGGAACTTGCAATCAAGTTAAATGTGGTAAGACAAACAATATCAAAATGGGAGCAAGGATTGTCGGTTCCGGATGCCGATATGTTGATTTCCATATCAGAGGTATTTGAAACGCCTGTATGCACGCTGATTGGAGAAACGGTTGTCGAGACGGAGGTCGACGACTTAAAAGCAATTTCCGAAAAACTTGAGGTCATAAACCTGCAGCTTGCGCATAGGAAGGCAGCGAGACAAAAAGCGATTCATTGGCTTTTTATCTCATTGTGTGCGGTTATAGTGGCTTTTTCGGCAGTCTTAATCGGATTAAATAGTCCTTACTTGGGTTGGGATTATAGCGATCCCGAAACCGCGGTTGCCGGAGCAGTGTTTCACGCATTTGAGTGGCTGTTCGTCAGAATAGCGCCGCTTGCCTTGCTTGGAACAATCGTTGGAATTTGCCTGACACGGAAGAAAATGTGAAATTCCCCATCTTTTTGAGGAGCCGATTCAAGTTTCAAAATTCTGATTTATGCGAGTAATCGAATATTAATAACATGAGTATCGAACGAAAAAAGTCCTCTTTTACTTGGCAGAAAGCCGGTAAGAAGAGGACTTTTGTTTATTCCATTCCCAAAAGCTTAGCGCCGTTGGTCCAGCAAATCTTCTGAATCAAATCCTCGGGAAGCTCCATCCTGCGAAGAACGGAGAGCGGTTCGCTCTGTGCAAACCAGGGGGAATCGGAACCGTACAGAAGCTTGTCCGGATCGTGATTAACGAGGTTTCGCCTGCAGGTTTCCAAATCGTCGTAATAATATGCAGTGCTGCAGTCGATATAAACATTCTTGCCGACGATGAGACGGTGGGCATCCTTTAATTGCCTCAGAGCGCCGAAATGAG
The DNA here is from genome assembly GCA_002479645.1 of Lachnoclostridium sp. UBA7482. Classification (GTDB taxonomy): domain Bacteria; phylum Bacillota; class Clostridia; order Lachnospirales; family Lachnospiraceae; genus ISDg. Next base: position 7,272 of record DLOO01000051.1, read on the forward strand.
CCAGAATCAGCTTGCCCTTCGTAAGTTGGGGAAGGATATTGGCAATGCGCTCGGCAGAGGAAAATGCGATATCCGGGGAAACCGGATCGAGGCCGGCGTGTACCAGGACAGCAAGACCGGCATCAAATGCCCGGTTGATGGTTTCAATGCTTTCCGGGCTGTCAATATAACGGCGCATATAGTCGAAATGCATTTTAATGCCTTTCAGACCGCCATCGGCAATGCGGCGAAATTCGGCAGCCTTGTCGGGATAGTCAACGTGCATAGCGCCAAAGGAACGAAGGCCGGGGATCTTATTGTTCTCCATGGCAAGCGTATTCATGGTTTCAACATGCTTAGGTTTGGTCGCTACCGGCATCAGTACCGAAATATCGATGTTGTGTTTCTTCATGGATTCTAATATAGCCCCCATGGTACCGTCAAGGTCCGGGGTCAGTTGACTGACTTCCGCCATTTGCGGAATTGCCTTCCTGGCAAGGTCGTCGGGGAATGTATGAGTATGAAAATCAATGATCATTTATATAACCTCCGTATGGTTTTGTATGAAATATACTGTCGTGAAATTTTTTACGTTAAATAAATTACTCCCAAATATTTTTTTTGTCAAGGATTCGTGTGGATTCTTGCGGGAATGCTTGCGAAAAGACAAAAAAAATGATATAATAAATCTGATTGTGAGCTTCTGTAAGCAGCTCAAGATACGAAAGACCAGGTTCTATATTTTGGAGGTTATTGTGGCAGAAAAAAAGATTATGCTCGGCAATGAAGCAATTGCACGCGGCGCATGGGAAGCCGGAGTGAAAGTCAGCGCGGCTTATCCGGGAACACCCAGTACGGAAATCAGTGAAAATATTGTAAAATATCCGGAGATTTACGCAGAGTGGTCTCCCAATGAAAAGGTAGCCATGGAGGTGGCAATCGGCGCGTCCTTCGCGGGCGTTCGTGCCATGGCGTCTATGAAGCACGTTGGCGTCAATGTAGCTTCTGATCCGCTTTACACGGCATCCTACATAGGAGCAACCGGCGGTCTAGTTATTGTTGCAGCAGACGACCCCGGACTTTACAGCTCTCAGAATGAGCAGGACAGCCGTGCGGTGGCAAGAGCGGCAAAGATTCCGGTATTGGAGCCCTCCGATTCTCAGGAGGCTAAGGACTTCATGAAGTTTGCGTTTGAAATGAGTGAGAAGTATGATACTCCCGTAATGCTTCGTACCACAACGAGATTGTCCCATTCCCAGGGAATTGTTACCTTAGAGGACAGAGAAGAGATTCCGGACAAGCCCTATGTGAAAAATATTAAAAAGAATGTTATGATGCCTGCCAATGCAAAGCTTCGTCATCTTCATGTAGAGGAGCGTGAGAAGAAGCTTTCCGCAGACGGCGCTTCTATGTTTGTAAACCGTGTAGAACCCGGCAGCAGTAAGGTCGGTATTATTACTTCCGGGATTCCTTATCAGTATGTAAAGGAGGTCTGTCCCGATGCATCCGTCCTGAAGCTCGGTATGGTTCATCCGCTTCCGAAGCAGATGATTCTGGATTTTGCTAAGACGGTTGAAACTTTGTACATTATCGAGGAACTCGATCCGATTATCGAGGAGCAGGTTCGTTCCTGGGGAATCAAGGCAATCGGTAAGGAGATTCTGACCGTTCAGGGCGAGTACAGCGCCAATATGCTTCGTAAGGCGCTGCTTGGCGAAGAGGTTTTGGTCAATGCACCCGCAGATGTTCCGGTTCGCCCGCCGATTCTGTGCCCCGGATGTCCGCATCGTTCCGTATTTTACGCATTGCAGAAGCTTGGACTTCATGCAGCAGGCGATATCGGATGTTATACGCTCGGCGCGGTTGCTCCGCTTGGCGTAGTAGATACAACCGTATGTATGGGGGCTTCCATCAGTACCCTTCATGGGATGGAAAAAGCACAAGGTTCCGAGTATGTAAAGAACTGGGTTGCCGTTATCGGTGATTCCACCTTTATGCATACCGGTATCAATTCCCTGATGAACATGGTATACAACCGGGCAACCGGTACGGTTATTATCCTCGACAACCATACCACCGGTATGACAGGACATCAGGAGCACGCAGGTACCGGCAAGACCCTGAAGGGCGATATTGTTGCAGCAATCGACGTGGTTGGTCTTTGTAAGGCTCTCGGTGTTCCGAATGTAACTGTTGTCAATGCGATGCGCCAGGATGAATTGATTCCTGTTTTGAGGGCAGAAACCGCAAAGGAGGAGCTGAGCGTTATTATTGCACGGTATCCTTGTGCTTTGCTTGGTAAGAAGAAGGTCACCGAGGTTTATCGTATCGATCAGGACAAATGCAGGAAGTGCGGTATGTGTATGAAGCCCGGTTGTCCGGCAATTACCAGGAAGGCTGACGGAAGCATGATGATTGACGATACTATGTGCAACGGCTGCGGCCTTTGCGAGCAGCTTTGCAAGTTCGGAGCAATGGAAAGAGTTGAAAAGTGAGGATATTATGGAAACTAAGAATATTATGATTGTCGGCGTCGGCGGACAGGGAACCCTGCTTACCAGCCGAATCCTCGGCGGTATTATGCTGACCGGCGGATATGACGTTAAGCTTTCCGAGGTGCATGGTATGGCACAGCGAGGCGGCAGCGTAGTAACCTTTGTTCGTTATGGCGAGAAGGTTGCTGAACCAATCGTCGAAGAAGGACAGGCGGATGTTTTGATTGCATTTGAACGTCTTGAGGCACTTCGTTATGCGCATTACCTGAAGCCGGACGGCGTTCTGATTGTCAACGACCAGCGTATTGATCCGATGCCGGTTGTTATCGGCGCCGCAGCTTATCCGGAGGGCATTTTGGAGGAGCTTTCCGGGAAGTATAAGGTGCTTTCCGTTGATGCGATGGCTGTTGCAAAGGAGCTTGGCAATGTGCGTGCATTTAACTCGGTAGTGCTTGGCGTCGCTGCAAAGCATATGGATTTCTCTGTTGAGGACTGGCTCGGTGTTGTTGAGAAAACCGTTCCGCCGAAGACGATTGCATTGAATCAGAAGGCATTTCTGGCAGGATATGAGAGCTAATCCGTAAATGAGTGAAATTATGGGCGATATAAAGAGATATAAAGTGGAGACGCATTTGCACACTTATGAAGGAAGTCTGTGTGCAACGGCGACAGGTGTTGATCAGGTATATGCGAGAAAAGCGGAGGGGTACGATACGATTATCGTAACCGACCATTTTTTTCGCGGCAATACAAGACCGAATCGTGACCTTCCGTGGGAGGATTATGTAGAAGAGTTCTGTTCCGGCTACCGTCACGCCAAGGAAGAGGGCGATAAAATCGGTCTGAATGTTCTGTTCGGTTGGGAAGATAATTATTGGGGAGCCGAATTTCTGTGTTACGGCCCCGATGAGGCATGGCTGAAGGCGCATCCCGAGATGAAGGGATGGACTCCGCCGGAGCTTTACCGAGAGGTAAAGGCTGCGGGCGGTATGGTGATTCAGGCACATCCGTTTCGTCAGAGAGGCTATTTGATGGGAATATCCGTTTATCCGGATTATTGTGACGGAATCGAGGCATTTAATTCGAGCCAGCCTCGCATTCAGAATGAACATGCGGTCTGGTATGCGGATGAATTCGGACTCAGAAAGACGGCAGGTTCCGATATTCACCATGAAGAAAGTGTCGGCGGCGGAATGTATTTCCGGCGTCCCATCGAAACGATTGAGGATTACATCAAGGCAGTAATGAATTACGAGCCGTATGAATTGATAAAAAACTAAGTGAGGAATGCTATGATAGGTTTGGTAACGGAGATTCGGGCAGGAGAAAGGGTCAGGGAAAATCTGATTGCGTTGATAGCAGAGGCAAAGGACGCCGACGGCGGATTGCCGGAGGAATTGCTTGCGGAGCGCGAGCAGTGGCTGCCGGGGCTTTTGACGCATGAGGATGCTAAAGTGCGCAAAAATGCAGCAAAGCTTATGGGGATGTTCCATGCGGATTCTTTTGCGGATTGTCTGTATCAGGCATATTGCAGGGAAGAAACACGGTTTGTTCGGCCGGCTTATCTGGAGGCCTTAAAGGGATATGATATTTCTGCTTACCGCGAAAATCTTCGGAAGGAAAAAGCAGAGATACTGAATGAAACCATCGTTCCGGAAAATGAGAAACATATCAATGCAGAACTTCGTGCGATGGCGGATTTGCTCGGCGAGGACAAGGTTTCCCACCATGCTTTCACCGAAAATGCTGTCGGCACGGATGTGCTTCTGGCTGCCGAACCTTCGGCAAAAGAGGCATTGTACGCACAGTTGGAATGTGAAAAAAAGAAGATTGTCGGCCCTGGGGTTCTGGTTCGCACGGACAATCCGCGCGGCCTTTATCGGAGCCGTCTGTTTCGTGAGATGCTGTTTTCGGTTCCCGGTCTACCGAGTGTTTCCGGCAATCCGTATGAAGCCGCAAGAGAATTGTACGGAGCCAAATTACTTCCGTTTCTTAAGAAAATGCTGGTCGGCCCCGGAGCCTATGGTTACCGCGTGGCGATTCGGGCGCAGATGACTGCGGATAAAAAGTCTGAATTTATCAAAGCGTTTGCCGGTGAATTGTACCGATTGTCGGACGGAAGCTTACTGAATTCACCGAGTGATTATGAGGTGGAGATTCGTCTGATTGCAAAGCCGACCGGGGAGTATCGTGTGCTGCTTCGTTTTTATAATCTGAAAGACGAGCGTTTCCTGTATCGACGGGAGACGGTTGCGGCAAGTATTCATCCAGTGGACGCGGCTGTTTGTATGGAGCTTGCAGCCCCCTATCTAAAGGAAGGCGCGCAGGTGCTTGATCCGTTCTGCGGAGTCGGAACCATGCTGGTGGAGCGTCATAAGCGTGTTCCGATGGGAACCGCGTATGCGGTGGATACCTTCGGAGAAGCAATTGATAAGGCGAAGGGAAATCTGAAAAAGGCAGAGCTTCGCTGCAACATGATTCACAGGAATTTCATGGATTTTCGTCATGAGTATCTGTTTGATGAGATTGTTACCAACGTACCGTTTGCCGTAAGACCGGAAGATCAGGAAAACGTGCTTGCTTTATTGGAAAAATTCTTCCTAAAAGCCGGCACACATTTGAAGCCCGGCGGCATTTTGTGTATTTACACCCGGGATGGGGAACAATGCAGACAATATGCAAAAACGAATGGATTTACCCTTTTGAAGTCCTATCGTATGCAGGAAAAGGAAGGTACGGACTGGTTGATTTTCCGGGCATAATAAATCTTTGAATGAAAGCAGGAGGCACAAAATGAAGCTGGGATGCCATGTTGGAATGAGCGGAAGCGAAATGTTTCTCGGGTCGGTAAAGGAGGCTGTTTCCTACGGGGCGGACACCTTTATGGTATATACCGGAGCGCCGCAGAACACACGCCGTAAGGCCGTGGGGGAATTGAAGATAGAAGCCGGTCATGCATTGATGCGGGAGGCGGGAATTACCGAGTTTGTTGTACATGCGCCGTATATTATCAATCTTGCCAATACGGTAAATCCGGAGACGTATCAGCTTGCGGTTGAATTTCTTGCAAAAGAGATGCAGCGTACCCATGCCATGGGTTCGCAGACATTGGTGCTGCATCCGGGTTCGCATGTGGGCGCCGGAGAGGACGCCGGAATTGCACAGATTGTCAAAGGCTTGAATGAAGTGTTTGCACAGGTTCCTGTCGGAGACAGGAAGGTTTATGTTGCACTGGAAACAATGGCAGGCAAGGGTTCGGAAATTGGGCGAAGCTTCGAGGAGCTGGCTCGTATTTACGACGGTGTGGCCGATAACAGCCGTTTGAAAATCTGCATGGATACCTGTCATCTGAATGATGCGGGGTACCCGGTGCGCGAGGATTTTGATTCGGTACTTGAGAAATTCACAAGATATTTTCCCCTTAATCAGATTGCCTGCATTCACTTAAACGACAGTATGAATCCGCAGGGGTCCGGAAAGGATCGTCATGCCAATGTTGGATTTGGCGAGGTGGGATTTGATGCATTGTGTGCGGTTACGAGACGTCCGGAATTTGCAAACACTCCGATGATTCTTGAGACACCGTATGTGCCGAAGGTTGGAAGCAAGACGAGAGATTTGGCGCCGTATAAGCACGAAATTCAGATGCTTCGCGAGGGTGTATTCCGCGAGAACCTGATCGAACAGATTCAGAATGAGGCTTAAGAAACCGAGGAATTATGATGGAATTTATTCAATGGAAGGATAGCAGGATATATTATCAAAGGCGTAATGAGGTCGTTCTCTGCGATTGCAAATATCTGGAAATCGTTCGCCAGAAAAAGATTTTGTATGCACGCAAGGATGAGGTAAAGCGCGAACAACAGGAAAACGGTTCGTTCCTTCGGAATGTTATGACCGATTATTTCGGGAGTTTGCCGCAGGAACCACTGGATGTGGAATATAATTGCTACGGGAAGCCCTATCTGGTCGGAAATCCCTGCTATTTCAGCCTTTCCCATAGCGGCGATCTGCTTGTGTGCGCGGTAGCCGGGGAAGAAATCGGAGTGGATTGTGAAAAACTGCATGAGCTTAAGCAGAATATTGCCGGAAAAATATTGAGCGAAGCAGAGCTTGCAGAGTATGAACAGGTAACAGAGGAGGAAAAAAACTCCCGGTTGATTCAAATGTGGACGGTAAAGGAGAGTATCGGTAAGCTGCTGGGTACCGGGATTCGCACTCCGAAGGAGCTGAATAAAGAGGATTACATGCTCCATACCTTTTGGCTTGGGGACAGCTGGGTTACGGCAGGAA
>DLOO01000051.1:14093-16830 GCA_002479645.1 Lachnoclostridium sp. UBA7482
TTTTGCATTATAGGAATCAGTTGTTGCCTTCAACTTCTGCCATCTTCATAGCACGAACCTTAAGGGAGAGACCGAAGAGGTTGATGAAACCTTCCGCATCCTTATGGTCGTACAAATCACCGGTAGTGAAGGAAGCAATGCTTTCGTTGTACATGGAGTACGGAGCGGTAGTTCCCTGCTTGATGATGTTGCCCTTGTAGAGCTTCAGCTTAACCTCACCGGTAACATATTGCTGCGTGGACTCGATGAACGCCTGAAGAGCCTCGCGGAGAGGAGTGAACCAGGTTCCTTCGTAAACAACGTTGGCAAAACGGTTGGCAATTTCCTTTTTGCAGGAAAGAGTAGCACGGTCAAGAATCAATTCCTCAAGCTGGGTATGAGCTTCCATCAGAATCGTACCGCCGGGAGTCTCATAAACACCGCGGGATTTCATACCTACAACACGGTTCTCAACGATATCAACGATACCGATACCATGCTTGCCGCCAAGAACATTTAACTTACGGATGATGTCGGAAACCTTCAGTTTCTCGCCGTTAAGAGCAACCGGAGTACCCTTTTCAAAGGTAAGGGTAAGGGTTTCAGCCTCGTCGGGAGCCTTCTCAGGAGATACGCCGAGAACTAAGAGATGATCATAGTTCGGTGCGTTTGCGGGGTCCTCAAGCTCAAGACCTTCGTGGCTGATGTGCCAGAGGTTACGGTCACGAGAGTAGCTGCTGTCGGTAGAGAAGGGAAGTTCAATACCATGCTGCTTGCAGTATTCAATCTCTGCTTCCCGGGAATCCATGGTCCAGTAAGGACTTCTCCAAGCTGCGATAATCTTAAGATCGGGAGCCAGAGCCTTGATACCAAGCTCAAAACGAACCTGATCGTTACCCTTGCCGGTAGCGCCGTGGCAAATAGCGGTAGCGCCTTCCTTGCGGGCAATCTCAACCAGCTTTTTAGCAATCAGAGGACGAGCCATAGAGGTACCAAGCAAATACTTGTTCTCATATACGGCGCCCGCCTTAACAACAGGCATAATGTACTCGTCGGAGAATTCGTCGTTTACATCCAGGATGTAGAGCTTAGCAGCACCGCAGTATTTAGCGCGCTCTTCAAGACCATCCAATTCGCTTTCCTGGCCGCAGTCGATGCAGACGCAGATAACTTCATAATCATAATTTTCCTTCAACCACGGAATAATAGCCGTAGTATCCAGACCGCCGGAATAGGCGAGGATTACTTTTTCCTTCATAAAAGAAGCCTCCTGTTATGTTATTTATACTCAAAGGGCATAAATGCACCCATTGAATTCTTCATAAATATACACCCGACCGCATAGAAATTCAAGTGGGAAAATAGAAAAAATATCAAAATATAATTGCAAGATTTCATCAGCATATATATACTTGAAAAGTAAGAGCAAAAAATACAGAAAAAAGATAAGGATGGGAACTATGGAACGGATTATTTTGGCCAGTCAGTCACCGAGACGAAAGGAGCTTTTGGGAAAGCTGCAGTTGGATTTTGAAGTGATTCCCGCGCAGGGAGAGGAAGCAGTTACGACAACAGATCCGATAAAGCTGGTGGAGGAGCTGGCCAGGCAGAAGGCGGAGGAAATCTTTGCTTCACAAGCCGGTGACGTTGCCGTGATTGGCGCCGATACGGTTGTTTCCACACTGGAGGGAGAAATCCTCGGCAAGCCTCAAAATAGAGAAGATGCAAAAAGAATGCTGACGCTGCTTTCGGGGAAATGCCATTATGTCACTACCGGTGCGGCGGTCTATCTGAGACGTAACGGTAGTGAGATCCGGGAAAGCTTTGCACAGCAGAGCAAGGTCTTTATGCAGGAGCTTGGCGAAGAGGAAATCCGATGGTACCTGGCGACAGGCGAAGGAGAGGATAAAGCAGGTTCTTATGCGATTCAAGGGCTTGCATCCCGGTTTATTTCCCATATGGAAGGGGACTATTTTTCTGTTGTTGGTCTGCCGGTGCACGAATTGTACAAAAAACTGAAGGAAATGCGCTTAATTTCCGTATAGATGATGCTTGCATTTTTTTGCAAAGCGTGTATAATTATGTGAAAGAAACAATAATCATGCATAAATATACATATTGAGATGCATATTTTACACTTCATGATAGGAAAAGCAAAAGACGCAGAGAAAGGAATGGAGACAATGAGAAAGTATAAGGGAAACGTAACGACTCCGATTGGATTTCAGGCGGCAGGCATTTATGCCGGTATTCGTAAGGAAAAGAAGGATATTGCTCTTGTTTACAGTGAGACGCCTTGTGTTGCCGGAGCAACCTTTACGACGAACCTTGTAAAAGCAGCGCCTGTTATGTGGGATATCGAACTTCTGAAAAACGGTATGCCGAAGCACGCGGTTGTTCTTAACAGCGGGATTGCCAATGCCTGCATGGGCGAACAGGGGGTAAGCGATAACTACCGTATGGCAGACAAGGTCGCAGCCGAACTGAATATTAAGCCGGAGCAGGTATTTACCGCATCGACCGGTGTTATCGGTCAGCCGATGCCGATGGATGTCATTGAAAAGGGCATCTGCATGGCAGTCAGAGAATTGAAGGCGGAGGAGGCTTCCGGACAGGCGGCCGCAGAGGCAATTATGACAACCGATACCGTTTCCAAGACGGTAGCCTGTTCCTTTATGGATGAGGAGATTGAGATTCATCTGGGCGGTATGAGCAAGGGCTCCGGTATGATTCATCCGAATATGGCAACGATGCTTTC
>DLOO01000051.1:16858-37830 GCA_002479645.1 Lachnoclostridium sp. UBA7482
GAGGCGGTTTCCGGTGTTGTTGCCGATACCTTTAATATGATTTCCGTTGACCGGGATACCTCGACAAACGATACCTTTATCGTGCTTGCAAATGGTATGGCGGGCAATGCAAAGATTACAAAGAAGAATAAGGTTTACGAGGATTTTGTTCAGGCGTTGTTTGTTGTATGCAAGCATCTGGCTAAGAGAATGGCTGCCGACGGCTNNNNGGAAACCGCCTCCTGTAAAAGTCTCGAAGCAAGGCAGATGCAGTTCTTGCGTCAAAGGCGGTTATTTCCTCGAACCTTGTGAAAACTGCATTTTTCGGAAGTGATGCGAACTGGGGACGTGTTCTATGCGCTATGGGGTATTCCGGCGCGCAGTTTAATCCTGAGACGGTGGATATTTCCCTGATTCATGAGGATGAAGAAGTAGAATTGGTTCAGCAGGGCAGGGCGCTGGAGTTTTCCGAAGAAGATGCTACCGCTATTCTTTCCAAAGAAAAGGTTACGTTCCTGATCAATCTGAATGACGGGTATGAGAAGGCAACCGCATGGGGCTGCGACCTGTCTTATGATTATGTAAAGATTAACGGAGACTACCGTTCTTAATTTAACCTTATTAGGGAGGACAGAAAGATGAATGACGAATTGAATGAAGTAGTAACCAAGGCGCAGGTTCTTGTTGACGCGTTGCCTTATATCCAGAAATTTAATAATAAGATTGTTGTTGTTAAATACGGCGGAAGCGCTATGCTTGACGACAAATTGAAGAACAGCGTGATTCAGGACGTTGCGCTTCTCAAACTTGTCGGTATGCATCCGGTAATTGTGCATGGCGGCGGCAAGGAAATCAGCAAATGGGTGAAACTTCTCGGTAAGGAGCCTCAGTTTGTAGAAGGCCTTCGCGTAACCGACGAGGACACGATGGAAGTTGCTGAGATGGTACTTGGTAAAGTAAATAAAAACCTTGTACAGATGCTTCAGGAAAACGGAATTAAGGCAGTTGGCCTGTCCGGCAAGGATGGCGGTATGCTGAATGTGGAAAAGAAGCTTGTAAATGGACAGGATATCGGCTTTGTCGGAAACTTGAAAAATGTCAATACCGGTATTATTGATACGTTGATTCAGGACGGTTATGTTCCGGTTATCGCTCCGATTGGTCTTGACGATACGTTCCAGCCCTACAATATTAATGCGGATGATGCGGCTTGTGCAATCGCAGCAGCTCTTGGTGCGGAAAAGCTTGCATTCCTGACCGATATCGAAGGTGTTTGCATGGACCCGAAGGACCCGGGCACATTGCTTTCCTTCCTGACATTATCCGATGCGGAGCGTCTGATTCGCGAAGGATATGTCGGCGGCGGTATGATTCCGAAGCTAAAGAACTGTATCGATGCTGTTAAGGCCGGTGTATCCCGCGTACATATTCTTGATGGACGTAAGGAGCATTGCCTGCTTCTGGAGTTCTACACTCCGAAGGGAGTCGGTACTGCGATTATTGCAGACGGAGAAAACGTTTAAGGGATTACAATTCATGCAGATATATGAAAGAAGGGAGCATACGTATGGACAAAAAAAACTGGATTATTGAAGCGGACCGGCATTTCATGCATACCTATAACCGGTACCCGATGGTGCTTGACCACGGGGATGGGGTATATTTGTACGAAACCGACGGAACCAAATACCTGGACTTTGCTGCCGGTATTGCGGTATTTGCGCTCGGTTATGGAAATAAAGAATATAATGAGGCGGTAAAGGCACAGGTTGATAAGCTTCTTCACACCTCAAATTATTACTATACTGAGCCGGCAGGCGATGCTGCAAGGGATCTCTGTGAGGCGTCGGGTATGGATCGCGTGTTCTTTACCAACAGCGGTACGGAAGCAGTTGAGGGCGCACTGAAGCTTGCGAGAAAGTATTACTATAACAAACACGGCGAAGCAGACAGCGAGATTATTGCGATGGATCATTCCTTCCACGGTCGAAGCATGGGCGCTCTTGCGGTAACCGGTACGAAGAAGTATCGTGAAGCGTTCGGACCGCTTATCGGCGAGGTTCGTTTTGCGGAATACAACAATCTCGAAAGTGTTGCCTGTCTTATGAACGAGAAGACTGCGGCGGTTATCCTTGAGACTGTACAGGGCGAGGGCGGTATTTATCCTGCAGCAAAGGAATTCCTTCAGGGCGTTCGGAAGCTTTGCGATGAAAAGGGAATCCTGCTGATTCTTGATGAGATTCAGTGTGGGATGGGTAGAACCGGCACGATGTTTGCATATGAACAGTATGATGTGAAGCCTGATATTATTACGGTTGCCAAGGCGCTTGGCTGCGGCGTTCCGGTTGGGGCTTTCGCGGCAAGAAATGAAGTGGCTGCGTCTATGGTACCCGGTGATCATGGAAGTACCTATGGCGGCAATCCATTTGCCTGCAATGCGGTTCGTACCGTATTTGATCTTTATGAAAAACTTGATATTCTGAATCACGTAAAAGAAATGGGCGAGTATCTTTTCGGGGTTTTGAAGGATATTAAGGCAGAATTTCCGGAATTGATTGCCGCACATCGCGGAATCGGATTAATGCAGGGATTGGAGTTGAAGGTTCCGGTCGGCCCTGTTGTAAAATCCTGTATCGAAAGCGGATGTATCCTGATTTCCGCCGGAAACAACGTCATCCGTTTCGTTCCGCCGCTTGTGATTGAGCCTTGTCATGTTGATGAGATGGCGCAGGTTCTGCGCAAAGTTCTTTCCGAATGTAAATAATAAATAATCAGAATAATTCAAAATTCCCACGGACAAACTACCATCAAAAAGGAGGCGGTTTTATGTGGGGATTTTTCATTGCAATTTTATCCGGAGCGCTGATGAGCGTTCAGGGCGTCTTTAACAGCGGGGTAACGAAACAGACCAGCGTCTGGACGGCGGCGGGATTTGTACAGTTGACCGGCTTTTTGACCTGTGTCCTTATTTGGCTTTGCAAAGACCGGGGGCATGTGAGCGATTTGTTCCATGTGTCGGACAAATATATGTTGTCCGGAGGCGTGATCGGAGCAATCATTACGTACACAGTGATACGAAGTGTCGGCGATATGGGACCTGCAAAGGCGATTCTGCTTATTGTGGTAAGCCAGATTATTGTAGCATATCTGATTGAAATGTTTGGAATGTTCGGCGTGGAGAAGGCAGCCTTTGAATGGAAAAAACTGCTGGGAGCATTGATTGCGATCGCCGGAATTGTCACTTTCCACTGGGGGTCCTGAGAATGCGGTATGATACAAAATTCTACTTGTAACTATCCGGAAAATCCGTTACAATAATAAATGTGAGAATGTGCATCTGAAATCAGAAATGAGGCTCATATGCATAAAAAAATAGTAACCTGTTGTATCGTGATTACAGTTGTTTTTGGAGTGTTGTTCTATGGCTGCCAAGCAAACCAAATCGAAAAAATCGAAGAAAAAGAAGAAACCCTTGCTGATTCGGCTGGTGAAACTAATCGTGAAGTTGGTGAAGCTGGGGCTGAAGGCGTGGGCGCTTTACAGCCTTGTGTCTTCGTTTGCGGGCAAGTTAAGGAAGCAGGAGTCTACCGACTCGTCGCCGGAAGCCGCATAATTGACGCAATTTCAGCAGCCGGAGGCTTTACCGAGCAGGCGGCGAAGGAATATTGGAATCTGGCGGAGCCGGTGACGGACGGACAGAAGATTTATGTGCCGGATTTGACGGAAGCGGTGTCGAGGCCGGCGGATACGCAAGCCGGAAACAGTTCCGGCGCGGTTGCACCCGATGGAAAACTCGATATAAATCTGGCAACCAGGGCAGAATTACTTGCATTACCCGGAATCGGGGAGAAACGGGCAGACGATATTCTTGCATATCGTGATAAAAATGGTCCGTTTTCCCGAATGGAAGATATTCAAAAGGTTTCGGGAATTAAGGGTAGTGTTTATGAAAAGATTCGGGGACTCATTACGGTTCGCTAGAAAAACAATGCTCAGCAGATATTGGATTGGAGATGGCAAATGAATAAGCGAATTCTTGTTGTAGATGATGAGAAATTGATCGTAAAAGGGATTCGATACAGTTTGGAACAGGAGGGAATGCAGGTGGATTGCGCTTATGACGGAGAGGAAGCGCTATCCCTGGCTTCGGCAAATCATTATGATATAATTTTGCTGGATTTGATGCTGCCGAAGCTGTCCGGTTACGAGGTTTGTTCCAAAATCAGAGAATTTTCGCAGACGCCGATTATGATGCTGACCGCCAAGGGAGACGATCTTGACAAGATTATGGGATTGGATGCAGGCGCGGATGATTATGTGACGAAGCCGTTCAATATTTTAGAGGTTAAGGCACGCATGAAGGCAATCATGCGAAGAAGCTCGGGAGCGGAAAAGCGTGAAAAGCAGTTTGTTTTGATTCGGAACCTGAAGTTGGACGGCAAGAACCGTAGAGTTTACATTGATGATAAGGAGATTAAGCTTACAGCGAAGGAGTTTGATGTGCTGTGGCTTTTAGCAACGAATCCCAATAAGGTTTATAGCAGAGAAAGCCTGATGCGCATTATCTGGGGCTATGATTTTCCGGGAGATTTGCGTACGGTGGATGTCCATGTGCGTCGGCTTCGAGAGAAAATTGAGGTAAAGCCTCGTGAGCCGGAGTTTGTGCAGACCAAGTGGGGGTCCGGATACTACTTCAACGAAAATGAATAAAATACGTAATTTTTTTAGTTTGAGATTATACATATTTATTTCCATCGGTATTTTGGGAGTTGGCGGCTGCTTTTTGTTGATAAGCAGACTGATCAGCTCTTCTCGTGATGCATTGCTTAACGGAGCAAAAACGCAATTGCAGGAGTACTGCTCGATGCTGGCCAATCAAATGGAGGTTACCGGCTATATTTCCAACCCCAATTCCAACATTGACATTCAATTGGATACGATTTCGGAATTATACGGAGGGCGCGTTTTAGTAACCAATCCCTACCACGTCATTGTATATGACAGCTTCGGAACAGAAAAAGGGAAAACTCTTGTTTCCCGGAATATTTCGACCTGTTTGAAGGGCGAGGAGATATTTGAGATTGACTGGGACGGCGATTTTGTCAAGTATCTGACGCCGTTGTTACCGACGGAAAGCGACCGGATTACAGGTGCATTGATTGTACAATTCCATGCAAAGAAGGAATTGGATCGTTACCGGACGTATCAGAAAGAGCTGCTTCTTTACGCCCTGATTGTATCGGCGTTGTTTTTGGCCGGACTGGGACTGTCGGCATGGTGGCTGGTTCATCCGATAAAGAAAATCGAACGCAGTATGCAGCATATTGCGCTCGGGTTTCTGAATGATACCGTTTCGGTAAACGGAAACCGTGAAGTCGCCTCCATCAGTCGTTCGACCAATGAAATGCTTTCCAAAATCAATAAGCTGGAGGCGTCCCGTCAGGAATTCGTATCGAATGTATCGCACGAATTGAAGACGCCGATGACGTCCATGAAGGTATTGGCGGAGTCCCTTTTGATGCAGCCGGATACACCCGTGGAATTGTATCGCGAATTTTTGGGCGACATCAATGAGCAAATTGAGCGTGAAAATAAGATTATCAGCGATTTGCTGACCTTGATATCTCTGGATAAGTCGGCGAACCGGCTGCAATGTGAGCGCACCAGTATCAACGGTATGGTGGAAACGGTTCTGAAGCGTGTCAAACCGTTAGCGGAACAGAAGAACATCGAAGTGGTGATGGAAAGCTTCCGGGAGATTTACGCCAGAGTCGATGAATCGAAGCTGATGATTGCGATTTCCAATATTGTGGAGAATGCAATCAAATATAATCGTGAATTTGGTTACGTGCATGTGACACTGAACGCGGATTGGCGATATGTTTACATTTTGGTAGAGGACTCGGGAATCGGTATGGCGGAGGAAGAGATTTCACATATTTTTGAACGGTTTTATCGTGTGGATAAGACCCGTTCAAGAGAAACCGGCGGTACCGGACTGGGACTTGCCATCACAGCGGAAATCATTGGGCAGCACAAGGGAACCGTTAGGGTATCCAGTAAAGAAAAAGAGGGTACGACCTTTATCATAAGGCTGCCGCTTAATTTGTAATGTGGAAGGGAAACTATGAAACGATTAGCATTTCTTTTGACCCTTATGGTATTTTTATTTATCGGCTGCGGAAAAGAAGATTCCGAGGCAGATGATTCAAAGGTACCGGAGGGGGAGTATAGTATTTATTATTATAATACGGACAAGACCAGTCTGGTTTCCTGCGGATACAATCTGATTTCAACGAGGATTGATGAACAGATCAATGAATTATTCGGCGTATTGAGGGAATCGGTTGACGCGGAGAAATACCTGTCCGTGCTGCCGCCGGATGTTACGGTACAGGATTGGATCTTGACGGATGAAAAGACGCTTTTGTGCATTTTCTCGCCGTCTTATCTGCTTACGGGAATCTCGGAGGAGGTTATCATGCGTGCGGCAATCGTTGAGACATTGACGCAGATTGAGGCTGTTGACCAGCTTGAATTTTACGTGGAAGATCAACCGTTAGTCGTTGACGGCAGCGTCGTCGGACCGATGAAGGCGGAGCAATTCCTGCATGATGTCGGACTTTCTGTAAATAAGGTGTCCCAAGTACTATACTATGCAAACGAGGAAAAAACAGCTCTGGTACCGGTGCCGGTTGAGATCGAAATGATCGATTATTATACACCGGAGCAGATGGTATTGGAGACGCTGCTTAAGGGTTCAAAGCCGCAGGGATGTATCGGTGCGATTCCGGAAGGGACAAAAATCAATTATATTGTTACGCGGGACGGAATCTGTTATGTGGATTTGAATGAGGCATTTTTGGAGTATTTGCCGGAGATGCCCGCAAAACTTACGATTTACAGTATTGTAAACTCTCTTGCAGAGTTGAACAATGTATCTAAAGTGGTATTTACAGTGAATGGAGCAGCGAAGGATTTCTATATCAATCTGGATCTAACGCGCGTGTTTGAACGTTCGCTGGAGATTGTAGAAGAATAAAGGAGGACCCATGAAACGACCTGTTTTGTGGGTCAGCATTGCATTTCTTGCAGGTGTAATCTATCGTCTGGTTTTCTCAGATGCGGCGATAGAGCACCTGTTACTGTCGGGAATGGCATGTTCGGCCGTTATCGGGCTGGGAGCCGTTCTCATTTGTCTGAGGATTCCAAAAATGCGAAAACAAATGATAATCTATTATCTATTGGCGATCGCATTCTTTTTATTCGGAGTATTTCACACCTGTCAATATCAAGTCAAAGAACAAAAAACAGAAAAATGGCTTTTGTCGCAAAAACGGCTTATCGGTACGGTTACCGGCGTCGACGCGCATGGATTTCGCCTTGCGGTAAGGACTCCATACGGGGGGAAGTTTGGCTGTATCGTATGGACAAAGGACGGAACAGAGCCGGAGGAGGGCAGTATTGTTTCTGTCAGCGGGGAACGTCTGTGCATTTCCGGACCGGAAAATCCCGGGGAATTTGACTTTAGGGCATATTACAGGGCAATTGGGATTTTGGCGGAATGCAATGCTGATCAGGCAAATATCTTGGCGCCGCCGGGAAAAATTATATCCGGTTGTAATCGTATGAGAAAATGGATTGTCCAAACGATTCGGAACGTTTTTACAAAGAAAAGTGCCGGAGTTATCACCGCGATTCTTCTCGGAGAAAAATCAGGGGTGGATACGGAATTGACGTCTGTCATTCAAAAGCTTGGCGGAAGTCATATCTTTTCGGTGAGCGGGATGCATTTTACTATACTGTCCGGAATGCTGATGCTTTTATCGGAACGACTGCTTCAAAAGAAGTACGCAGCATTGCTTGGAGTGCCGTTCCTGCTTTTTTGGGGCGTCCTGGTGGGATTTCCGGTATCCTGTGTCAGAGCATTCGCGCTTTATGTGTTGGCGGCTCTTGCAAGAGCTTTGGGGNNAATCCATGGCAGCGCTGTCACATTACCGGATTATGTGTGATTGCAGACCTGTGTATCGGGGCAAGGCCGGTACAAATACTAGATATGGGAACGCAGTTTTCCTTTCTGGCCGTGTTTTGTTTTCTTTCCGTTATTCCGTGCTGGAATCAATCGCAAAATGAAAAAGGGAAGCAAGCAATCCTTTCGGCAATAAAAGCGTCTCTAATGATTCAGTTGTGTATGCTGCCGATTTTCTTATATCGGTATTGGGTATTTTCGCCATACAGTGTATTTTATAATTTGTTTCTTGTGACAGCGCTGCCATGGATTTTTACAGGGAGCATTGTGGTTATCGGAATCGCTGCATTTTCCACCGGAGCTGCGCGTATCGCAGCGGTTCCCGTACAATGGAGTATTCGTCAGATGCTGCCTGTTGGTAAGGCGCTTCTAAAGCTTCCGGGCGCAGTGATTGTTACCGGGCAGCCGGAACTCTGGGGAATCTTATTGTATATTATAGTTCTTGGAGTATTATCCCTGCTTTGTTACCGAAAAGGCTTTCATTTCGGCAGGCTGACAATTCTTCTGATGGCTGTCGGACTTCTGTTTCGGATGAAAAGCGGCGAGCCTGTCGTGAGCTTTCTTTCTGTCGGACAGGGAGCCTGTGCCGTCATCCAATCGGGGCAGGCAGTCTGTGTTGTCGATTGCGGAAGCAGCAGTAGGGATAAGGTTGGCGAGGAAACACTGCTGAACTATCTGCATTTTTACGGTTACCATGCGATTGATTTGCTTGTGGTTTCGCATTTTGACGAGGATCATCGAAACGGTGCGGATGAATTGCTGGACAATGGCTTTGCCGTCAGAAGAGTGATCTTTGCCCGTTATGAGGATTCCTGTGGGGAAATGTGGCTTAAGGAAAGGCAGTATCAGGGAGCGTTTGACGCTGTGTTGGCAGGAGATGTGTACGGGATTGTATCCGGTAAGGCTCTGGTTTTGAAGGTATTGTGGCCGAAGAGCATCCCGCCGACGTCGGAAAACAGCAGCTCCCTTGGAATCCTTGTGGAGGTAGGAAATCAAAAGCTCCTTTTCTGCGGTGATACCGATGCAGACGGACTTCTGGCAATGGCGGAGGAATGCGGAGAAATTGATGTTCTTGTGGTGCCGCACCATGGCTCCCGCTTTTCTGTTTCAGAGGAAGCCTATCGGATTCTAAGACCGAAGGCAGCGGTTATATCCTGCGGGAAGAACAATCGTTACGGGCATCCGCACGAGGAGACGCTTAGGGAGCTTGGAAAGATTGGAGCAAGAATCTATCGTATCGATGAAACCGGGGCAATTCAGATGAAGCCATGAAGTCTCCGACCTACAAATCATCTTGGAACCTAATGGAAAAAATGCTATAATACAATCAAAAGAACCGATATTCGGGTTCGAGGAGAAGGAATACAAATTAAGCGACTGTAAGGAGAAGCGTAATCCGCCATGAAGACGATTTTAATTATTGAAGATGATAACGATATCAATCACATGCTGTCCCGACTGCTTTTGCAGAACGGATATCAGACGGTTAGTGCATATTCGGGAACCGAAGGGAGGCTGGTACATAACAGCCGGATTGATTTGATTTTACTTGATTTGATGCTGCCCGGAAAAAGCGGAGAGGAAATCATCGGAGAACTGAAAGCAAAGCAGAATGTTCCGATTATTGTTATGAGTGCGATTCATGACGTTGAGAAGAAGGTGGATCTGTTTGCACTCGGTGCAGATGATTACATAACGAAACCATTTGACAATAAAGAACTGCTTGCGCGCATCGCAGTACGTCTGAAGGGAACAGAACTGCCCGGGACGGGTATCGACAACGTTACGTTTGAAGATATTACCATTGACGAAGGTACATTTAGCGCAGCTTGCAGAGGTATATCCATGGAACTTTCCAAGCATGAGTTTTTATTATTGAAATTACTGGTTGAAAATGCGGGACGAACCTGTACGAAGAGCCGGATATACGAGGTTGTCTGGGATTACGCCGATTCGGTCGATGAGAATACACTCAACGTACATATCAGCAGGTTACGCAAGAAACTAAAGGCCTGTAACCCCGACCGCGAATACATTGAAACGGTATGGGGGATTGGTTATCGCTTGAAAAAGAGTGAAAATTAAGACTTTTTTAAGGATTTCGTTAAGAGTAATTTCAGATTTGGCTGTTACAATGCAGACATAAGAAAACTTAATGGAGGTAAGGAGAGCGTTCTCCGGGAAAACACATGAGTAATATTGTTCTGCGAACAAACAAGCTTACAAAGAGGTACAAAAAAAACACAGCCCTTCATGCCGCCGACATGACGATTTATGAAGGCGACATTTATGGTATCATCGGCAGAAACGGCGCCGGTAAGACAACTTTGATGAAAATCATTACCGGACTGACCAATGCGACAGATGGTGAATTTGAGTTATTTTCAAAGACCGGCTTCGCAGCGGAAAAGGAGCGGAAGCGTATCGGTTGTTTGATTGAAAATCCGGCGTTTTTCGGAAATATGACCGCATATGAAAATTTGAAATACTATGCGATCCAGAAAGGAATCACCAACGCCGGAAAAATCGATGAGGTTCTGGAGCTTGTGCAGCTAAAGGACGCGCGCGATAAGAAGTTCAAGAGTTTTTCCCTTGGTATGAAGCAGCGTCTGGGGATTGCCCTTGCATTACTGGATAACCCTGACCTTGTTATTTTAGACGAGCCGATCAACGGACTCGATCCCATCGGTATCAGCCAGTTAAGGGACACATTTCACATGCTGAATAAGGAGCAGGGGCTGACCCTGATGATTTCCAGCCATATCCTGTCGGAGCTTTATGCAGTGGCTAACCGCTTTGTCTTTGTGGACAAGGGACATGTCATCAAAGAATTAACGAAAGAAGAACTGGATTTGGAATGTCAGAGATGCATTGTTATTCGGACAGAGGATGTTCAAAAGGCTGTTGTGATTCTGGAAAACCAATTAGATCTTACCGACTTTAAGGTAGTGAATGAAAAGGAGATTCGCATCTATGCGGATACCATCCCGAGCGCGGGTATTAACAAATGCATGGTAGATGCCGGGGTATCTGTAAGTGAGATTTTTGAATCAGGTATTACCTTGGAAGATTATTTCAAATCGTTAGTGGAGGAGGCATAGGTCATGTTAAATATGTGGAAAGCGGATTTGTACCGCATGGTGAAAGGGAAAGGTTTCTGGTTGTTCTGGCTGTTGACTTTGATTACATTTGCTATCAGTATCGGAACAAAATCTCCGGGTGGAATTTCTCTTGGTGCGGGTTTGCCGGATACCGATGTGAAGCTTGATGTGGCAATGGCTGCAAAAAACTATACATTTTATTTCTTATGTTTGCTGCCGGTTTTCAGTATTGTTGTTGCAGATTTCGGAGAAAAAACATGGAAGAATACGATTTCTTCCGTGATCAGCCGTAAGTCCTATTTCATCAGTAAATGTTCTTTGGCGCTGGGATACGTTGCTTTGGTTTATGTGATTGCCAACATAGGATTTTATGTGGGAAATCGCCTCGTGAACGGCGAAGAGTACGCTTCGACAACGGGAACTTTTCTGAAGGCCGTGTTCCGGCAGCTGCCCCTGTTTCTGGGTGTTTATGCTGTCCTCTTACTGCTTGCCTTTGTTGTGAAAAAAGCGGCGGCATTTAACGCGATTGTCTTGATTTTCCCGTTTATATATACTGCGGTGGCTCTGACGGTTTACGAGACAGTCAGCAAATCCTTCGCGGAAAAGTATCTGCTCAAATATGAATTGGAATCTTCGCTTGGAAAACTCGCGGTGCTGCAGGATAACCTGTATTTCAGAAACTGTACAATTCTCGGCTGCGGCTGCATCGTTGTCAGCCTGATTCTGGGATACCGGATTTTTATCGGAACGGAAGTGGAGTAATACGGAAGTGTCAGGGGAGGCTTGATTTTCGGTAGAATTTGTATACAATAGAATAAAAACTTGAGTTTCCGTATTTTATCCGGCAGTAAAATTTCTTTGAAATTGATTATTTTTGTGCAAAATATCTGCCGCATTAAGCGGCAGACACTGCCGGATAAAAAATACGGAAACTCAAGAATAAAAACGAATGGGAGAGACAGATTATGATTGGGATTATCATTTTACTTACGATTGCACCGGTCATTTTGCTGTCTCTTTTTTTGTTGTCACAAAGAGAACAGCGAAAAATGGCGGAAGAAATCCATGAGATTTCTAAGGAGCAGAGCAACCGGCTTTTGCACCGTACGTCGGGATTGGTTTCGGGGCGTCTGATTGAGGAGATTAACGAAGTCCTTCGGGAGATTCGCAACGGGGAGATTTGGTTAAAGCGCAGGCAGGGGGAGGTTAATCTGATGATGACGAATATATCACACGACCTTCGCACGCCGCTTACCTCGGCGCTGGGGTATATGGATATGGTTATGCATTCGCAAATGCCGGAAGAGGAGAAAACGGCATTGCTCCAAATGATTGAAAGGCGGTTGCAGCGGTTAAATGAACTGGTAGACTCTTTCTTTGAATTTTCAAAAGTAATTGCAGGGAATGAAGCGCCGCAGATGGAGGAACTGAACTTGGTTTCGGTGCTGGAAGAAGCAATTTCGCATTATTATGATGATTACTGCGATTGTAACCGTACGATTGCATTCCATTGTCCGGAAAACCGCATTATGGTTTGTTCCAATAAAAATATGCTGCTGCGTATTTTGGATAATCTGATTGGAAATGCCTTAAAGCACGGTAGGGGAGAAATGGAGATTACGGTGGAAAAAGAGCCGCTTAAGCTGATTTTTTCCAATGAGCTGTTGGATAAGGATGTTGATATCAGCCGCATCTTTGAGGAGTTTTATACGACGGATATTTCCCGAACGAAAGGAAATACCGGATTGGGACTTGCGATTGCCAAGCAGTTTACAGAACTTCTGGGCGGTACGATACAGGCGAAAACAGAGAACGGAGTGATTTATTTTGAAATATCTTAAACAATTTCTGCTGATTTTAAGCATTTCTTTTGTCGGAGAATTAGGGAACCGATGGATTCCGCTCCCGGTACCGGCAAGTATCTACGGAATGGTGATTTTATTTGTGCTGTTGCTTTCCGGTGTAATCAAACCGGATATGGTGCGGGAAACCGGTAAATTTCTGATTGCAATTATGCCGGTGATGTTTATTCCTGCAGGTGTGGGACTGATGGATTCCTGGGCGGTATTGAAGCCTCTGCTGGTTCCCGTCAGCGTCATTACGTTTGTATCGACCGTAACCGTATTTGCAGCAACCGGACGAAGCGCGCAATGGATGATTCGGCGGAAAAAGAGGGCGGAGGAGGCGGAACAATGAATACGATATTGGAAAATTCTGCATATGGCGGTGTTGCTATCAGTCTGATGGCATACATGCTGGGAACGGTTCTCAAGAAAAAATTTCGGTTGGCGATTTTCAATCCGTTGTTGATTTCCATCCTTGTAACGATTGCCGTATTGGTGGCTGCAGATGTGGATTATGCGGTTTATGAGAGAGGAGCCGGGTATTTGAGCTGGTTACTGACGCCGGCGACCGTTTGCCTTGCGATTCCGTTGTATGAGCAGTGGGAGCTTTTGAAAAAGAATAGAGCTGCTGTGGTCTGCGGAATCCTGACCGGAGTGATAACCAGTCTGTCTACCGTACTGGTTCTTGCATGGTTGTTAGGATTAAAGCACAGGGAATATGTTACCCTGCTTCCGAAATCGATTACTACTGCAATCGGTATGGGCGTATCGGAGGAACTGGGCGGATACGTAACAATTACGGTTGCGGTAATCATTATTACCGGAGTGCTTGGAAATATGATTGGCGGTGTGTTGTGCCGCCTGTTTCAAATATCGGAGCCGGCTGCCAAAGGACTTGCCTTCGGCGCATCCTCCCATGCCATCGGAACAACTAGGGCAATGGAGCTTGGCGAGGTCGAAGGAGCGATGAGCAGCCTGGCGATTGCCGCAACCGGGATTGCTACGGTGGTTTTTGCAAGCGCGTTTGCGAATTTGCTTTGAGGGTATTTGGGTTGGACAGATAAGGATATATTTGCAAAAAAAGAATTGCGAAGTATCTGTTGACAAAGGCTGTTGACAAAGGGGAAAGATGTGGTTTGACAAAACTTTATGGAAGGAGTATAATTTATTTTGTATGAATTGAAGTCTAATTTTATATAGCAGTTGGCTATGGTTTTACGAGGGAGAGCAGACAATGGAAGAAAAACGCTTTGTGGGTTTTTATAATAAATCAGTAATTATTACATACATGGGACTGGGCTTTGCCTTTGGCAGTATTTTCCTTTCTTTTCAATACAATTTCCGGTGGGCAATTTTTTGCATTCTGATGTCCGGACTTTGCGATATGTTTGACGGCCCTGTTGCACGTATGATTAAGCGAACAGACATGGAGAAGGCATTTGGTATTCAGATTGATTCTCTTTGCGATTTGGTTTGCTTTGGTGTTGCGCCTGCGATTTTGACAATTTGTCTTTATGAGGGCGGCGATACGCAGTTTATCGGTTATATTGCAGGATTTTTGCTTACGCTGTGCGGTTTGATTCGTCTTGCGTATTTTAACGTTACCGAGGAAGAACGACAGAAGACAACGACGGAGAGACGTACCATATATCAGGGACTTCCGATTACCAATTCGGCATTGGGTGTTGCGGTTGCCTTTGTGATTTCCCGCTTTCTTCCGGAAGATATTGTGCCTGAGTTTTTCTCCGGTTTTATGTTGTTTGTCGCATTTTTGTTTGTGTTCAATTTCCCGGTACCGAAGGCTCACGGAAAGGGTCTGATTCCGGTAATTATCGTTGCATTGCTTTTGTTTGCCGGAGTTTTGTTACTGTAGAGTTAAGAGGATGGGATTCCTTGAAAACGAAGAATGGAGGCAGCATGGAGAACGTATTTTATCGTGACCGGGGGGGGAATGAGGTTCCCGTCCCGGCTTCCAATAATCAGATGCTTGAGCGTTTGTTTTCTAACGTTTTCGGTCGTACCCTTATGAAGCTGGCGTCGTCCAAACCATATTCTGATTTGCAGAGAATGGCTATGAATTCCCGGATGTCCAGCTTTTTTATTACAAATTTTGTTCATAGGAACGGCATTAAACTTCGGGAGTACGAGAAGAAAAAGTTTGTATCGTTTCACGATTTTTTTCTCCGACGCATTAAAAAAGAGAGCCGACCGCTTGCGTTAGGAGACGATATCTTAATGTCTCCGTGCGATTGTAAGGCTTCGGTTTATCCGATTGGCGAAGACAGTTCCTTTGATGTTAAGGATGTCAATTATACGGTGGGAGAAGTCCTTCGCAATGAAGAACTTGCGAAAGAATATCTTGGTGGATGGTTCTTCCTGCTGCGTCTGTGCGTAGAGGATTATCACCATTATCATTATCCGGTTTCGGGAGAGAAAACCGGGGATGTGGATGTTCCCGGAAAGCTTTATACGGTTCATCCGATTATCCACCGGTATGCGAAGGTTTATCGGGAGAATTCCCGGCGCTATACGATAATTACAACCGCGAATGGAGCACCGGTTCTTGTAATGGAAGTCGGTGCGCTCGGAGTTGGTCGTATTGTCAATGAACATCCGCACATCGGCTCGGTGACGCAGGGGGAAGAGATGGGACATTTTGAGTTTGGGGGCTCCACGGTTCTTGTGATGGTTCCAAGAGATACCTATATCCCGTCCGAAGAGTTAATTGCCAATACGCAGGATGGATACGAAACCATAGTTAAGATGGGAGAATGTATCGGTTATGAAAACCATTCGTGATCATATTAAGGGACAGAATTTTGCTCCCTGTTACCTGATTTACGGAAAAGAAAATTATCTGAAGCAATTATATCGTGACAAGTTAATTCAGGCGTTGTGCGGCGGCAAAGATTCGATGAATTTTACCCGCTACGAAGGAAAGATGCCGGATATTCCCGAGCTTCGGGAATTGATGAACACGCCCCCGTTTATGGAAGAACGTCGAGTGATTCTTCTGGAGAATACAGGGGCGTTTCGTGCTTCCTGTGACTTGCCCGATGAAGTGAAGAATATGCCGGAATTCACGTATCTGATTTTCGTTGAGACAGAAGTGGATAAGCGGAATAAGTTGTTTCAGGCAGTCAAGGAGATTGGCTATACTTCGGAAATGAACGGTCTTTCCGAAGAGGATTGCAAGCTCTTTGTGGCTTCACAGCTCAAGAAAGACAATCTGATGATTTCCGAGCAAAGTGCCGGATATTTTCTGGATCTGTGCGGTTCAAACCTGGTTATGATTCAGAGCGAGCTCGCTAAGCTGTCTGCGTATTGCTCGGGGAAACAAACCGTGGAAAAAGAAGATATTGATCGGATTTGTACGGTTGTGACAGAGGGTCGGATCTTTTGGATGATGGATGCAATGATGGAGCATAAAAAGAATCGCGCATTGAAATTGTACGGCGATTTACTGGCGCTTCACGAAAAACCGATGCAGATTCTGTATCACCTGAACCGTAGTTTTTTGCAGCTGGCACAGGTAAGCGCATTGCTGGAGCACGGAAACAGCCCGGCAGATGTTGCTAAGCAGCTTTCGCTGGCGCCGTTCATTGTAACGAAGTATCAGCGGTTGAAAAAAGGATTTACACCAAGAGAACTGAAAAATGCAGTGAATTTTGGAACAGAGCTGGAACATAAAGTAAAAATCGGTGATATGGATGAATCGATGGCAGTGGAGATGTTTCTGATCAAATACAGTTCTGAAAAGAAAGCATAAAAAGGAATTGCATTATGAAAGGTTTTCGGATATAATAGATACGTTGTCATGGAGGAATACCCAAGTGGCTGAAGGGTCTGGCTTCGAACACCAGTAGGTCGGTAACACCGGCGCAAGGGTTCAAATCCCTTTTCCTCCGTACGATAGAGCAGCTGCAGGGATGCGGCTGCTTTTTTAATCTTGTATAAGAAAATTGCAATAAAAAAAGAGCTGACGAATAAATCAGCTCCTTTTATCTTTCATTATGCAAGCTTGTTAACAGCAATGGTAAGTCTGGAAACTTTTCTTGCAGCGGTATTCTTATGAAGAATCCCCTTTGCAGCAGCCTTATCAATAGCAACAACAGCAGCCTTGAGACAATCAGCAGCCAAAGTCTTGTCGCCGGCAGCCACAGCAGCGTCAACTTTCTTTACCAATGTCTTAAGCTTGGACTTGATGATACGATTTCTTAAGGTCTTAGTCTCGATAACCTTAATTCTCTTCTTTGCAGATTTGATATTTGCCATCTTGCAAACCTCCCGTTATTTACTGGTTTTTATTCTCGCATGAATTGCGAATAAAGATCCGGACACGGACGTTCTTTACCCACATACACATCTATTCTAGTACAACTGTAGAAGAATGTCAAATGTTTTTTATAAGTTATTGCTGATTTTTATAGAATTTTTCGGCATTATACAGCGAATACTAGCATAAAGAATGCGGGAGGATTATGCTGGTATGATGAATGCGCACACGGACCTTGCCATAGAGTTAAAGGAACAGCTGGAAGCATCGGCAAGTGATAAAAAGGGCTACTGCTTTTCGGAAGAAATCGAGGCGGAAGGTAAAATCAGAATTTCACGTGTCGAAATTCTGAATAAAGTGGGGGAAAGACAATTTGGGCGTGAAAAAGGGACTTATATTACAATTGAAGTTCCGGAGATTCATCAAGGGGGGAGCGACTTACAGAAACAGGTTGTTAAGACCATTGTCAATCAGCTTCGCAGTCTTCCGATATGGGATAAGCGTAACATTTTGCTTGTCGGAATCGGAAATCGGGAGATTACTTCGGATGCGTTAGGACCGTTTGCGGTTTCCTCTACCTGTGTTAACCGGCACAGAAATATTTTTCTCAATTTGACAGACAGTGAATATAATGTTAGTGCCCTGGTTCCCGGCGTTATGTCGCAGACCGGGATGGAGTCGTCGGATATTATTCGGGGAGTGATTGCCGAGACGCATCCCGACCTGGTGATTGTTGTAGATGCGCTTGCTTCGAGAAGTGTTCACCGGGTAAACAGAACCGTTCAAATCTGCAATACCGGTATTGCGCCGGGGAGTGGGCTGAAGAACAATCGTACGGCTCTGAACCAAGCCTCGTTGGGTGTTCCCGTAATTGCCATCGGTGTTCCTACCGTTGTCAGCACGCTGACCATCTTAGCTGATTTGCTGGACGTAATCGAGAATGGCAAGTGGAAGGAACAGGTGCTGTCGGGACTCCCGGAGGAATTTGCCAGAAGTGAGTCGGACATGTTTGTTACAACCAAGAATATTGACGAGGAGGTTCAATGCCTAAGTATTATCATTTCACACGCTATCGAGGTCTGTTACGGACTTACCGAAGATATGTAAAGCGTTTCGGGGCGCTGGTGGGAATCGTGTGCGCGGTTCCGATTATTTTCAGCATTTTTCCGAACTTTCTTGCACGTGCGGCAGCGGAAGCGCTTGCGCAAAATGAGCAGTGCATCCCCGAAAGAGGAGCTGCGTCTATGGATTATCCGAAATTCCTCTGGGCAGATTCGTTTCACGATTACCGAAATGACGGGAAATCCGGGATAGAAGAGAATCCTTTGCAGGAAGCAGAAGTCTCCGCACGTGATATCATTGTCTATGACGGGAAGAAAAGCTGCTTTTATGTGAGGGACGATAAAAAACAGACGTCGGAAAAGCCGAATAAACAAGAGCAGAACCAAGTGGTGAACCATTCCGAACTGCTGGAGGCAATCGCAAAGAACTACACATTTGAACGGCTCCGGCAGGAGTATTACGTTGTTGACCCAAGCACCTGTTTTCCGGAAGGAATTACTACGGTTGACGAGCTGCTTCGCATGGATTTATCTCTGGCGAAGAAAAAAGAGCCGCAGATTTTGATTTTTCATACCCATTCTTCAGAAGCCTATGCCGACAGTCGTGNNGCAGGGAAAGAGGAGGATACCGTGGTCGGGGTAGGTACATATCTGGCAGAACTGCTGGAGGCAAAAGGATATACCGTCGTTCATGATAAAAGTCCTTATGACAAAAAGGATGGTCAGGTAAACCGAAATGTGTCTTACAGTCAGGCTCTGAAGGGACTTGAGAAGGTGCTTGAGAAGTATCCGAGCATCGAAGTGATTATTGATCTGCATCGCGACAGCGGAGAAGCAAGGTGTACAACCGTCAACGGAGTGAAAACAGCACAGATTATGTTATTTAATGGGATGAGCCGCACCGCAGAGAATCCGATTGATTATCTTCCCAATGAAAATTTACCGGCGAATCTTGCATTTAGTCTGCAATTAAAAATAACCGGAGACAATTTGTACCCCGGTTATATGAAACGGAATTATTTGAAAAGCTATCGATACAATATGCATTTGCGGCCGCGCGACCTGCTGGTAGAGGTTGGAACCGGAAAAAATACTGTCGCGGAGGCCTATCAGGCGATGGTTCCGTTTTCGGAAATTCTCGACGCGGTTCTTTCCGGCGCCAATTAAGCACGTTCAAATCCGTGCAGCCAGTCGGAACGCAGATAATACAGCAAATATAGGATTGAGCTGATTGTCCAGGTCAGCGGATAAGCCCAGTAGATATAACGGATTTCGTGAATAAAATGCATCATTACCGTGATGTAAATGATACGCAGGACACACCAGATGGCGAGCATAATAACCATCGGAACGATTGCTTTTCCCGCACCGCGGCAAATTCCCGCAATGCAGTGGGAAAATGCTAACAGAAAATAGAAAAAAGCAACGGTGCGTGCCTGAAGGACGCCCAACTCTATGACTTTTGCATCGTCATTAAACATTCGGATCAGCTGAGGAGCAAAGGTAAAAATAAAAAGCCCCAGAAATTCCGCAAGGGTAATCGACGTAAGAATTCCAAAGGAGGCGCCTTTCCTGGCACGGTCGTATTGTCTGGCGCCGAGGTTCTGCCCGATAAAGGTGGTCAGTGCCATGGAGAAACAGGTAATCGGCAAAAATGCGAAGCCTTCGACTTTAGTGTACGAACCGTAACCTGCCATGGCGTCGGTTCCGAACGAGTTGATATTGCTTTGCACGATAACATTTGCAAAGGCGATGACAGAGTTCTGCACGCCGGTAGGAAGTCCGTAACGCAGGATTTCCTTCAATATGGAACGGTGAAAGCGTATTTTGCGGATGTATACACGGTTGACGTCGTTGGTTCGCATCAGGTGCGACAGTGCCAGAAGAGCACTGCAGGCCTGGGCGATTGCCGTTGCTACTGCTGCAGAACCCACGCCCAATCGGAATACTCCGATAAACAAAAGGTCGAGAATCACATTTAAGACGGAAGAGAAAATCAAGTAGTACAGCGGACGTCTGCTGTCACCGACGGCATTCATGATTCCGTTGAAAATGTTGTACATAACCATTGCCAGGGCGCCGCTGAAATAGCAGCGGAAATAAAGAATCGAGCCGGGGAGTACCTCCGGATCGGTTTTCATCATGCGAAGAATGGTCGGTGTTGCAATGAGGGCAAAGATTGTCAGTGCAGCACCGGCAACCAAACCGAAAGCAATGTTGGTATGAATTGCCTCGGTAACCTTCTTATAGTTGCCTGCTCCGAAATAACGGGAGATGACAACGCCGGCTCCCATGGCAACTCCGATAAACAAACTGTTCAGCAGAAAAATCAGCGTTCCGGAGGAACTTACCGAAGCCAGAGCCTCCTTGCCGAGGAAATTACCGACGATAAGAGAATCGACGGAATTATATAATTGTTGAAATAACTGACTTAGGAAGATTGGGAAAGCAAAGGACAGAATGGATTTTTTGACATCCCCGGTCAGCATCTTATGATTAACAGCCATGATGGAACCTCAAATAACGTAAGATACCGCTTTATCAAAGAAAATTTAGGCGCATTGATAAAGGGCGCAAGGAGTATCTTAATCCAAAAGAGAAAAGTATGCAAGAGTAAACTTTATTTTTCTTAAATTCTTAAATGGAAGTCCCGACGCTGCGCATCCGCACAGGTCGTGACAG
>DLOO01000051.1:37880-65480 GCA_002479645.1 Lachnoclostridium sp. UBA7482
GCATCCGCACAGGTCGTGACAGAAAATGAAAATTCTTTTGCAAGAGAGGACAAGTCATGTTATAATAAAATGATTTATTATGCACTTACCATTTTTGGAGGAACTTATGGCAGAATTTGACCGGAGCAAAATCAGAAATTTTTGTATTATTGCACATATTGACCACGGTAAGTCTACTTTGGCTGACCGTATTATCGAAAAAACAGGCCTGCTTACCAGCCGCGAGATGCAGGCGCAGGTACTTGATAACATGGATTTGGAGCGCGAACGAGGCATTACCATTAAGGCACAGACCGTTCGTACCGTATATAAGGCAAAAAACGGCGAGGAGTATGTATTTAACCTGATTGATACTCCCGGACATGTGGACTTTAATTATGAGGTTTCCCGAAGCCTTGCTGCCTGCGAGGGCGCTGTTCTTGTTGTCGATGCGGCACAGGGAATTGAGGCGCAGACGCTGGCAAATGTTTATCTGGCGCTTGACCATAACCTTGAAATCATGCCGGTTCTCAACAAAATCGACCTTCCCAGTGCGGACCCCGAGCGTGTAATGAATGAGATTGAGGACGTAATCGGACTGGAGGCGCACGATGCTCCCCGGATTTCCGCGAAAAGCGGTCTGAATGTTGACGAGGTTTTGGAGCAGATTATCGAAAAGATTCCGGCTCCGGGCGGAGATGCGCGAAATCCGCTGCAGGCGTTAATTTTTGATAGTGTTTATGACCCGTATAAAGGCGTTATTATCTTTTGCCGTATTATGGAGGGCTCCATCAGCACCGAAACCCGGATTCGTATGATGGCGACCGGTGCAGAGGCTGATGTTGTGGAAATCGGCACCTTCGGCCCCGGAAAATTCCTGCCGTGTAACGAGCTTTCTGCCGGTATGGTTGGTTATATTACTGCAAGCCTTAAGAATGTCAAGGAAACACAGGTCGGCGATACCGTAACGGACGCCAGACGCCCCGCACCGGAGGCGCTGGAAGGGTATAAGCAGGTTCATCCGATGGTTTACTGTGGTATGTATCCCGCCGACGGCGCAAAATACCCGGATTTACGGGATGCACTGGAAAAGCTGCAGTTAAATGATGCAGCGCTTCAGTTTGAGCCGGAAACATCAATTGCGCTGGGATTTGGTTTCCGCTGCGGGTTCCTAGGACTTCTTCACTTGGAGATTATTCAGGAAAGACTGGAACGTGAGTACGATTTGGATCTCGTGACTACCGCTCCGAGCGTTATTTATCATGTTTATAAGACCGACGGGACGATGCTCGAGGTGACAAATCCTTCAAATTTGCCGGATCCGTCGGAAATCGAGCATATGGAAGAACCGATTGTCGGCGCCGAGATTATGGTTACGACTGAATTTGTCGGAGCAATCATGAAGCTTTGCCAGGAACGACGCGGTGTATACCTCGGTATGGAATACATGGAAGAGACGCGCGCATTGTTAAAGTATGACCTGCCGTTGAATGAAATCATCTACGATTTCTTCGATGCATTAAAGTCCCGTTCCAAGGGCTACGCTTCCTTTGATTATGATTTGAAAGGCTATCAGGTTTCTGAACTTGTGAAACTGGATATTCTTATCAATAGAGAGGAAGTGGATGCCTTATCATTCATTGTACATGCGGAGACGGCTTACGAGCGCGGACGCAGGATGTGCGAACGCTTGAAGGATGAGATTCCGCGTCAGCTTTTTGAGATTCCGATTCAGGCAGCGATCGGAAGCAAGATTATTGCCCGTGAAACCGTAAAGGCGATGCGTAAGGACGTTCTTGCAAAGTGTTACGGCGGTGATATTACCCGTAAGAAGAAGCTTCTGGAAAAACAGAAGGAAGGCAAGAAGCGTATGCGTCAGGTCGGCAATGTAGAAATTCCGCAGAAGGCATTTATGAGCGTTCTGAAGCTGGATAATGAGGATTAAGTATGGAACTGTATCTGCACATTCCTTTTTGTGTGCGAAAATGTAAGTATTGTGATTTTCTGTCTTTTCCGATGGAAAATGAAACGATGGGAGCGTATGGAAATGCGCTCCTTCGTGATGTAAAAAAAGCCTCCGCGCAATATAGTGAAGAGAAAATTACGAGTATTTTCTTTGGAGGAGGAACCCCGTCGCTCCTGCCCGCGGAGGCAATTCCGACCCTGCTTTCGTCAATTCGGGACGGATTTGTTCTGACAAACGACTGTGAAGTTACCGTGGAATGCAATCCGGGCACATTGACCGAAGAAAAACTGCAGGCGTTTTATGCAGCCGGAGTAAACCGTATCAGCATGGGAGTACAGTCTGCGGACGACGGAGAACTAAGGACGCTCGGGCGAATTCATACGTTCGCGGAAGCAGTGGAAAATTTTCATCTGGCGCGTAAAGTGGGATTTGACAATATCAGCGTTGATGTGATGATGGCGCTTCCGGGGCAAACTCCGGCTTCCTATAAAGAAACGCTTGAGAGGATTATTGCACTGGCGCCGGAGCACATTTCCGCTTACGATTTGATTGTTGAAGAGGGAACCTGCTTTTATGATTGGTATGAGCGTGAGCCGGAGGCATTTCCGACAGAGGAATGTTCCTGCGAGATGTACCGTATGACGCAGCGGGAACTTACAAAAGCAGGATATGAGCAGTACGAGATTTCCAATTATGCGAAGCCGGGACGCCGCAGCAGACACAATTACGGTTATTGGAGCAATGTTCCGTACCTTGGACTCGGACTCGGCGCCAGCTCTTATATCGGAAATCGAAGATTTCGCAATACCGACGATTTGAAACAGTATTTGCAGGGTAATCTGTATATTGAGGATACCATACTGTCTGAACGGGACATGCAGGAAGAATTTTTTATTCTCGGACTCAGACGGCGAGAGGGGATTACAGAAGATGCGTTTGTGAAACGATTTTCGGCAGATACCTATTCTGTTTATGAGAAAGTGCTTTGCGAGAAGGAAAAGCAAGGGCTTGTTGAAAAAACAAAAGGCGGGTACCGCTTATCGGAGGAAGGCATTTTACTTTCCAATACCGTATTTGTTGCGTTAATGGATGCTGAAAAAGAAAATAAGGAAAAAATGTGAAATTTTACATCTGAGTAGTTGACAAATTCGTGTGACAGTGGTATCTTAAGGTCAGATGTTAGCACTCAATAAAATCGAGTGCTAATAAGAGAGGAGGAACCGGTGGAGTTAAGTGAACGAAAACTGAAAATACTTCAGGCCATTATTCGCAACTATTTAGAAACAGGCGAACCGGTTGGCTCTCGAACGATTTCCAAATATACCGATTTGAATCTTAGTTCCGCAACGATTCGAAACGAAATGTCGGATTTGGAAGAGCTTGGATTGATTATCCAACCGCATACCTCTGCGGGACGCATTCCTTCGGATCAGGGATATCGCTTATACGTAGATATGTTAATGAAGGAACGTCAGGAGGAGATGGATCAGCTGCAGGTGGAGCTGAGCGCCAAGTCGCAAAAGCTTGACATTATCTTAAAGGAAGCAGCGAAGATTCTTGCGGCCAATACGAATTACGCTTCGTTGATTACCAGTCCTCAGTATCGTTCAAGGAAACTTAAGTTCCTTCAGATTACACAGGTGGATGAGGAAAATCTTTTGGCGATTATTGTTTTGGAAGGCAATATCGTAAAGAATAAGATGATTCCGATTTCCCAGACGGTCGATGCGGATGTGATTCTTCGACTGAATCTGCTTCTGAATTCGTCGCTGCAGGGACTGGATCTTAAGGAAATCAATTTGGGAATTATCCAGAAGCTGAAAGCAGATTCTTTCGGATATGCTGCATTGATCAGCAGCATTCTGGATGCGGTTGCTGCAACGCTTGAAGAGGAAGAAGTTCAGACTTATACGAGCGGCACGACCAATATTTTCAAATATCCGGAATTAAACGATTCCGAGAAAGCAAGCAATTTGCTGTATGCATTGGAAGAAAAGAAGCAGTTGACGGAGCTGATGTACAGCGAAGGAGACAGTGAGCGGGGCATTCAGGTTTATATCGGTAACGAATCACCGTTAGAGGCAACAAAAGATTGTTCCGTTGTAACCGCGACTTACCACATGGAAGACGGTGTCTATGGCAAAATCGGTATTATCGGACCGAGACGAATGGATTACGAGAAGGTGGTTGAAGCCTTGCAGAATCTCATGCGTGAGCTCGATGATATCCTGAAAAAATAAACAGAAGCGGCATGGAGGAAAATAATGGATAACAACAATCCTGAAATCAACCCGGACGAGGTAACGCAGGAAGTAAGTGCGGAAGAAACCGTACAGGCAGAGGAAACTGCGGATACAAAGGCGGATAAGAAAGAAAAGAAGAAAAAAGACAAGAAAGAAAAGAAGGATAAGAGAGACGAGCAAATCGCCGAGCTTCAGGACCGTGTGCTTCGCCAGCAGGCCGAATTTGTGAATTTCCGTAATCGTACCGAGAAGGAAAAAGCACAGATGTTTGAGGTCGGAGCCAGGAGCATTCTGGAGAAGATCCTTCCGGTAGTCGATAATTTTGAACGCGGGATGTCAACTCTGACCGAAGAACAAAAGCAGGAACCCTTTGCACAGGGTATGGATAAAATTTATAAGCAGATGATGCAGACATTGACTGATTTAGGGGTGACGCCGATGGATGCAGCAGGCAAGGAATTTAATCCGGAGCTTCACAATGCAGTCATGCATGTGGAGGATGATTCCTTCGGGGAAAACATCGTAGCAGAGGAACTGCAGAAAGGTTACCTGTACCGTGACACTGTTTTAAGACACAGCATGGTAAAGGTAGCGAATTAACAACGCATCTAAGATGAAAATCAGGATGATAGATTGTAAACGGCCAAACGGTCATACAACAAAGACAGAAAAAAACAGGAGGTCACAAAGTCATGGGAAAAATCATTGGTATTGACTTGGGAACAACAAACAGCTGTGTAGCTGTAATGGAAGGTGGTCAGCCCACCGTTATTTCAAATGCAGAAGGTGCAAGAACTACACCGTCGGTTGTAGCATTTACAAAGAACGGAGAGCGTATCGCAGGTGAGCCTGCAAAGCGTCAGGCAGTAACCAACTCCGATAAGACCATTTCTTCGATTAAGAGACATATGGGTACGGATTTCAAGGTAAGCATTGATGACAAGAAGTACACCCCTCAGGAGATTTCCGCAATGATCCTTCAGAAACTGAAGGCAGACGCAGAAAGCTACATTGGTGAGAAGGTTACCGAGGCTGTTATTACGGTACCTGCTTACTTCAACGACGCACAGCGGCAGGCGACCAAGGATGCAGGTAAGATTGCAGGTCTTGATGTAAAGCGTATTATCAACGAGCCTACTGCGGCAGCGCTTGCTTACGGTCTTGACAACGAAAAAGAACAGAAAATCATGGTATACGATCTTGGCGGTGGTACCTTTGATGTTTCTATTATTGAAATCGGCGATGGTGTTATCGAGGTACTTGCAACCTCCGGCGATAACCGTCTCGGCGGTGATGACTTTGACGAACGCGTTACCCGCTATATGATTGAAGAGTTCAAGAAGGCAGAGGGGGTTGACCTTTCTCAGGATAAGATGAGTCTTCAGAGATTGAAGGAAGCAGCGGAGAAGGCTAAGAAGGAGCTTTCCTCCGCAGCTACTACCAACATTAATCTTCCGTTCATTACCGCAACCGCGGAGGGACCGAAGCACTTTGATATGAACCTTACCCGTGCTAAGTTCGATGAGCTGACTCACGATTTGGTTGAGAGAACCGCAACTCCGGTACAGAATGCTCTGCGCGATGCCGGTCTTACCGCATCCGATCTCGGCAAGGTACTCCTTGTAGGTGGTTCTACCAGAATTCCTGCCGTACAGGAAAAGGTTAAAATGCTGACCGGCCACGAGCCCAGCAAGACCCTTAATCCGGATGAGTGCGTAGCAATCGGTGCTTCCATCCAGGGTGGTAAGCTTGCAGGCGATGCCGGTGCAGGCGATATCCTTCTTTTGGATGTAACGCCCCTGTCTCTTTCCATTGAGACCATGGGTGGTGTTGCAACCCGCCTGATTGAGAGAAATACCACCATTCCTACCAAAAAGAGCCAGGTATTCTCCACCGCGGCTGATAACCAGACCGCAGTAGATATTAACGTTGTACAGGGAGAGCGCCAGTTTGCAAGAGACAACAAGAGCCTCGGACAGTTCCGTCTGGATGGAATTCCGCCGGCAAGAAGAGGTGTTCCGCAGATTGAGGTTACCTTTGATATCGATGCAAACGGTATTGTAAATGTATCTGCAAAGGATCTCGGAACCGGCAGAGAACAGCACATTACCATTACCGCTGGTTCCAACCTTTCCGATGCTGATATCGAAAAGGCAGTGAAGGAAGCTGCGGAATATGAGGCTCAGGATAAGAAGCGTAAGGAAGCAATCGAGACCAGAAATGATGCCGACTCCATGGTATTCCAGACCGAGAAGGCCATGCAGGAGGTTGGTGATAAGCTGGACCCCGAACTTAAGAGCCAGGTGGAGACCGATCTGAATTCCCTGAAGGATTTGATTGCCAAGACCAATCCGGAAGTAATGAGCGACGGTGAGGTTGAAGATATCAAGGCTGCGAAGGAGCGTTTAATGAACTCCGCACAGCAGTTGTTCCAGAAGATGTATGAGCAGGCACAGGCTGCTCAGGGCGCAGGTCCTGACATGGGTGCAGGCTATGCACCGAATCAGGGCAAGGATGACGATGTCGTAGACGCTGATTACAGAGAAGTTTAATTCTATCACGAATTTGCGGGGCTGGCTTTTGGGTCAGCTCCTTTCGTGGTTTATTTGAAAGGTATAGCAGGTAGGAAATCATGAGCGATAAGAGAGATTATTATGAGGTGCTCGGCGTCAGCAAAACAGCTACCGATGATGACCTGAAAAAGGCATATCGTAAGCTTGCAAAGCAGTATCATCCGGATACCAACCCCGGAGATAAAGAGGCTGAGGCAAAGTTTAAGGAAGCCAGTGAAGCATATTCTGTTCTCAGCGATGCAAATAAGCGTGCCCAGTATGACCGTTTCGGACATGCTGCATTTGAACAGGGCGGCGGCGCCGGTGGCTTCGACTTTAACGGAGATATCAATGATATCTTTGATATGTTTGGTTTCGGGGATATGTTTGGCGGCGGAAGAGCACGAAGCAACAACGGCCCCAGAAGCGGAGCAAGCGTACGTACATCGATTCGTATTACCTTTGAAGAGGCAGTATTTGGTTGTGAAAAGGAACTGGAACTGAATATTAAAGACCCTTGTACAACCTGCGGCGGTTCCGGTGCGAAACCCGGAACAAGCCCGGAAACCTGTACCAAATGTAAGGGAACCGGTTCCATCATCTTTACACAGCAGTCTTTCCTTGGTATGATTCAAAATCAGAAGACCTGTCCGGATTGTAAGGGAACCGGTAAGATTATCAAAGAAAAATGCCGTGACTGCTATGGAACCGGCTATGTTACCACCCGTAAGAACGTTAAGGTTAGTGTTCCGGCCGGTATTGACGAAGGGCAGAAGGTACGTATCCGTGATCTTGGCGAGCCGGGAATCAACGGTGGGGAAAGAGGAAGTCTGCTGGTTGAGGTTCATATCAGCCGTCATCCGTTTTTGCAGCGTGCGGACTTTGACCTGTATTCCACAGCTCCGATTACCTATGCGCAGGCTGCGCTCGGCGGCGAGGTACGCATTTCCACAATTGACGGAGACGTTATGTATGATTTGAAGCCCGGTACACAGACCGATACGAAGATTCGGCTTCGAGGAAAGGGTGTTCCGTATCTGAATCATCCGAATTCCCGCGGCGATCATTATGTAACGCTGGTTGTTCAGGTTCCGACGCACATGACAAACGAGCAGAAAGATTTGCTTCGCAAGTACGATGATGCAATGAATGGTAAAAAGCCTGACGGGGAACCGGAAAAAGAAAGAAAAAAGGGCAAACTTTTTGGAAAATAAAACAAATTGAGGATATAGTATGAAGTGGAAAAGCATCAGCATTCGGACAACGCGGGAAGCAGAGGATATTGTAAGCAGTATTTTGTGCGGTCTTGGATTTAACGGGATAGAGATTAAGGATTCGGCACAGTTATCGGAGGAAGACCGAAAGAAGATGTTTATCGATTTTCTTCCGGATGTGGATGAAAGTGATCTGTCCGCAACGATAACCTGTTACCTTAATTTTGACAAGTCTGAGGAAGAAGCCATTCGTGCAATCATGGACGAAAAGGAGTTTTACGGAGATATTGTGGATTTTGGTGAATTCAAGATTACCGTTGACGAAACGGAGGATGTGGACTGGGTGAACAACTGGAAACAGTATTTTCACTCCTTCCGTGTGGACGATGAAATCGTAATCAAGCCCACCTGGGAAGATTCCTGTGATTTCAAAGACACGGATATGGTAATTGAGATTGATCCCGGAACCGCATTTGGAACCGGTGCG
Organism: Lachnoclostridium sp. UBA7482; assembly: GCA_002479645.1. GTDB lineage: Bacteria > Bacillota > Clostridia > Lachnospirales > Lachnospiraceae > ISDg. The sequence goes on from DLOO01000051.1 coordinate 46,322, forward strand.
CACGAAACGACCAGACTGTGTATTTTGAATCTTAAAAAATACTTAAAACCCGGTGATTCCCTTCTTGATGTCGGCACCGGAAGCGGTATTCTTACCATTATCGGGCGTAAACTCGGTGCGGGACTTTGCAATGCAATCGACATTGATTCCGTTGCCGTAGAGGTAGCCAAGGAGAATACGGTAATTAACCATTTGCCGTTGTCCGGAGCAGATACTCCGCAGACGTCCGGCGAGGGCATTACGTATATCGGCGGGGACTTGATTTCTGACGCCGGGCTCCGCGCATCCTTCGGAAAGAATTGTTATCCGGTTGTTGTTGCGAATATTCTTGCGGATATTATTATTCCTTTGTCTGAGGTTGCAGGCGAGCTGTTGACGCCCGGCGGCATCTTTATCAGTTCCGGAATCATCAACACCAGAGAAGAGGAAGTTAAGAACAAGCTGATTGCAGAAGGATTTTCGATTGTGGAAATCTGCCGCCAGAAGGATTGGGTCAGCATTGTAGCAAAAGCACCGGAGGCTTAGATATGTCGAAATTTTTCGTTCAGCGTTCGCAAATTCTTGACGATTCCGTGGTTCTTGAGGGCGGCGATGTGAACCACATCCGAAATGTCCTGCGTATGCGTGTCGGCGAATCCATTGAGATTTGCGACGGGCAGGGGATGGATTACGGCTGTGTCGTACGCGAATACCGTGACCGGCAGGCAATTCTGGAGATTGTATCCCGTTATCCGACCGATGCAGAGCTTCCTGTCCGTCTTGTTTTGTACCAGGGACTTCCCAAGAAGGATAAGATGGAATTGATTATTCAGAAGGCCGTAGAGCTTGGTGCGGCGGAGATTGTCCCCGTTGCCTGCAACCGTTCCGTTGTCAAACTGGAAGACGGCAAAAAAGAAGAAAAGAAGCGTGAGCGCTGGCAAATGATTGCCGAAGGTGCAGCCAAGCAGTCCGGGCGCGGGTTTGTTCCCGTGGTTGCTCCGGCAATGAGCTATAAAGATGCAATGAAGCGTGCGGCTGCCGAAGGACGCGTCCTGTTTCCTTATGAAAATGCGGATGGGATGTCGGAAACGAAAACGGCGCTGCTGGATGCTGTAAAGGATGGAACGACGTCCATATTTATCGGTCCGGAAGGCGGTTTTGCCACGGAAGAGGCAGAGCTTGCCCAAAAAAGCGGCGGCAGGATAATCAGTCTGGGACGACGTATTTTGCGTACGGAAACTGCGGGACTTACAATTTTGGCCGCATTGATGTTATTGAGCGAATGCAAGCAAACCGGTGAGGATTCCTCTGCCGGGAAATAAGCAAAATTGCCTGCAATCCGGTTTTTGCGCTGCGTTGCAGAAAGGATAGAAATGGAAGCATATTTGGATAATGCAGCCACAACAAAGGCCGCAGATTCTGTTGTAGAGATGATGCAGAAGGTTCTTTTGGAGGATTACGGCAATCCGTCATCCAGACACCAAAAGGGTGTTGAAGCAGAATATTATGTACAGCAGGCAAGAAAAGCGATTGCCAAGGCGCTCAAATGCCAGGAGGGCGAGATTGTTCTGACTTCGGGTGGAACCGAATCCAACAATATGGCGCTGATTGGTCTTGCAGATGCCAATAAACGAACAGGAAAGCACATCATCAGTACCTGTATTGAGCATGCTTCTGTTTACCAGCCGCTTTTGTATTTGGAAAGTATCGGCTATGAAATTACATTCCTGCCGGTAAATTCCAACGGGCAGCTGGAGCCGGAGGCGCTTCGCAGTGCCATTCGTCCGGATACGATTCTCGTTTCGGTCATGATGGTAAATAATGAAATCGGTGCGATTGAGCCGATTGAAGAGCTGGCAAAGGTGATTCATGAGACCAATCCACAGACGTTATTTCACGTGGATGCGATTCAGGGCTTCGGAAAGCTTCCGATTTACCCGAAACGAATCGGAGTGGATGCAATGTCCGTAAGCGGTCACAAGCTTCACGGTCCGAAGGGCTCCGGTTTTTTGTTCGTGCGTGATAAAGTGAAAATGCGTCCTTATATTTATGGCGGCGGACAGCAGAAGGGTATGCGTTCCGGCACCGAAAATGTTCCGGCAATTGCCGGCTTATGGCAGGCGGTTACCATGTATCTGGCGGAGGAAAAAGAGCGCAGAGAGCATATGTACAGACTGAAGGAAGCCTTTGTGAAAGGAGTATCGGAGCTTCCGGGAGTTAAGGTTTGGGGAATCTTCGCAGAGGATAAGGAAACCGGTCTTTCGGAACGATTGCATAAAACGGCGCCGCATATAGTGAGCGTAGGCTTTGACGGAATTAAGAGCGAGGTTTTGCTACATGCACTTGAGGACAAGGGCGTATACGTATCGTCCGGTTCGGCTTGTTCGTCCAATCATCCGGCAATCAGCGGAACCCTGGCAGGAATCGGCGTACCGAAGGAGTATCTCGACTGTACGCTTCGTTTCAGCTTTTCCTATGAAAATACACCGGAACAGGTGCAATATGCAATTGACTGTCTGAAAGAACTGATTCCGGTTTTCCGTCGGTTCCGTCATCATTAAGAGCAGTCTATCAACCATCAACAGATGGTTGCAGATAAACGTATAGAATGGAGAACATCATGTATCGTGCATTTTTGATTAAGTATGCAGAAATCGGTCTGAAGGGTAAGAATCGCAGCTATTTTGAAGACTGTCTCTGCAAGCAGATCCGCAATAATTTAAGGAGTCTGGGCGAATATGTCGTAACAAAGGAGCAGGGACGAATCTTCGTGGAATGTCCGGAGGACTATGACTACGAAGATACCGTAGAGGCGCTCGGCAAGGTATTTGGCATTGCGTCCTTCAGCCCCGTGGTCATTATTGATACGATTGAGTGGGAGCAGGTGTGCCGGGCAGTCGGAGATTATGTTGACAAATTCTTCCCTGTCAGGGATTTTACCTTTAAGGTAGAATGCAAGCGCGGAAATAAAGAGTATTTTATGACTTCTCCGGAGGTTTGCGTGGAAATGGGCGCGTATCTTCTGGATCGTTTCCCGGAGCTTAAGGTTGATGTGCATCATCCGGACCATTACATTACCGTGGAGATTCGCAATCGTGCATACGTTTATTGTCAGGCGATTGCAGGTCCCGGCGGTATGCCTGTCGGGTCGAATGGCAAGGCAATGCTTCTTTTGTCCGGTGGTATTGACAGTCCGGTAGCAGGGTATATGGTTTCCAAGCGCGGCGTCTATATGGACGCGGTTTATTTCCATGCGCCGCCGTATACCAGTGAGCGTGCCAAGCAGAAGGTTATCGACCTTGCGCGTATTATCAGTGCATATACCGGTCCGATTCATCTTCATATTGTCAACTTTACCGAAATTCAGATGTATATTTATGAGACATGTCCGCATGAAGAGCTTACCATCATTATGCGTCGTTATATGATGAGAATTGCCGAGCGGATTGCAAAGGATAATAACTGTCTTGCACTGGTAACCGGTGAAAGCATCGGTCAGGTAGCAAGCCAGACGATGCAGAGCCTTGCGGCAACCAATGCGGTATGTACCTTGCCGGTATTCCGTCCGTTGATTGGTTTTGATAAGCAGGAGATTGTAGAGGTTTCTGAGAAAATCGGTTCTTATGAGACAAGTATCCTGCCTTACGAGGATTGCTGTACGATATTCGTTGCAAAGCATCCGGTAACCAAGCCGGATATTAAGGTGATTGAGCGGTCGGAGAGGCTTCTTGCCGACAAGATCCATGAGATGGTTGAGACAGCATTGCAGACGAAAGAAAAGCTTCGCATCGCTTCATACGAAGATTAGTTTCGAGCAAGGAATTCTATGGTATAATAAAGAGTTTCGCTTGCGAAACTCTCGCGCCGAGCGCNNTTCCTTTCGCGCGAGTATAGTCCCGATTGGCATTTATGCCACATCGGGACATTCCCATAGCGGAGCGTTTTTGTTCCATAGGAAATTCCTTTGAATTTCCTATGGAACAAAAAACAGCCCGGAGAGGTCTCTCCGGGCGCAGTCCCATGAACCGGATACGATGAAGTTTTACATGCTTACTCCATATAAGGCTGTAAGATTTCAAGAATCTTGTCCATCTCATTGTCATTGTGAATGTTCAGGTTGATGGGTTTGGAAAGATCCAGACTGAAAATACCCATAATGGATTTGGCATCAATGACATAACGTCCGGAAACCAAATCGAAATCGGAATCAAACTTAGTAATGTCATTTACAAAGTTCTTTACTTTATCAATGGAATTCAGTGTAATAGATACGGTTTTCATAAAATATCCTCCCGAATTTGTTTTCTATATCTATACTATCTTTACTGACCGCAAATGTCAATATTGAAATTGAATCCCAAAGGAAAAAATGCAAAAAAAAGAGGTCAATTATGGAGAATATTATCAAAGGTCTGAAAATTGCATATTTGTCGCTTGGATGCAAGGTAAATGCATATGAAACTGCTTCCATCCGCAACCAGCTGGAGTCTTACGGATGCATTACGGTAGGCTTTCGCGACGTAGCGGACGTATACCTGGTAAACACCTGTACCGTGACGAATATTGCCGACCGGAAATCAAGGCAGATGCTGCATCAGGCAAAGCGTCGGAATTCTGACGCAATTGTTGTTGCCGTCGGCTGTTATGTGCAGGAATTTTACCGGAATCATGAGCAGGATGATACGATCGACCTTCTGATTGGCAATCGCAGAAAGTCGGAAATTGCGGCAATTTTGTCCGAATATATTGCCTGCAAAAAAGAGGGACAGGAGACGCAGCAGATTTATATTAACGAGGATGAGAAGCTTATCGAATATGAGGAGATGGTGATTGCCGGTGCAACGGAGAATACCAGAGCCTATCTGAAAATCCAGGATGGCTGCAATCAATTTTGCAGTTATTGTATGATTCCTTACGCACGGGGAAGAATTTCCAGTAGAGCACAGGAAGACATTATAAAAGAAGTTGTGCATTTGGCGCAGAAGGGGTTTCGGGAATTGGTATTGACAGGGATTCATTTGTCCTCCTACGGGCTTGAAGACGCAACAACGTCGGAACAGCAGAAATTAAAGAGAAAGGATGGGCGGGAACCGCTTCTTGAACTCATTTCCGCGATTTCCGACGTGCCCGGTGTCAGCCGTATCCGTTTGGGTTCCCTGGAGCCTCGAATTATGCGGGAGGAATTTGTGCGGGAGCTTGCAAAGCGGACAAAGGTTTGTCCGCATTTTCACCTGTCGCTGCAGAGCGGATGTGACGAAACCCTGAAGGCTATGAACCGGAAATATACGACCGAGGAATATCTCAAATGCTGTGATTTACTTCGGAAATATTACGAAGCTCCTGCAATTACAACGGATGTGATTGTAGGCTTTCCGGGCGAAACGGAGGAGCAGTTTGTTACTTCAATGGAATTTGCGAAAACGTGCGGCTTTGCGCAGATGCACGTATTTCCGTTTTCAAGACGCCGAGGGACAGCGGCCGACCGGATGCCGAATCAACTGACCGAGGAAGAAAAAAAGAACCGGGAGCACCGTATGCTTGCGGTAGCGGAACAACTGGAGAAACGTTATCGTGCCCAAAGAGCCGGACACGAGTGTATTTTGCTTACGGAGGAAAGTATGGAAATAGACGGTCGGAGCTGGCTTGTCGGCCATACGGGGGAGTATCTGATGGTTGCCGTTCCGCAGGAGAATTATACAAATAACCAGTTAATTCGTGTCCGAATCACCGAAAATTCGCGGAATAATTACATTCTTGCCGAGCCGTTGGGACTTATGGAGGCGTAATGCCGAGAATTTCTATTGATATTTCAGGAAATTTGCGATAAAATAAACTGATGCATTATGAGGAGGTATGGGTAAATGCAAGAAAATCAGGGAACACAATTTTTTAAGATTGAGAATCGACCGGAGCAGTTCGTACGCAATGTGATTGATACCGTTTACGTTGCAATGACAGAGAAAGGATATAACCCGGTCAGCCAGATGGTAGGATATATTATGTCCGGAGATCCTACATACATTACCAACCATATGAATGCGAGAAGCTTGATAGCTAAGGTTGAGCGTGACGAAATTATCGAAGAACTTCTGAAAGATTATATTGAATTACATTTGAAATAATGCTCTGCATTGCAGACAGGGCAGGAGGAAATACCATGAAACTGATGGGGCTTGATTATGGTTCGGTGACGGTAGGCGTTGCTTTGAGCGATGATTTGTTTTTGACGGCGCAGGCACAGGAGGTCATTCGCAGAAAGCAGGAAAATAAGCTTCGACAGACCTATCAGAGAATCGAACAGCTGATTATTGAGAGAAAAGTTGATGCGCTTGTCGTGGGATATCCGAAGCATTTGGACGATTCCATAGGAGAGCGCGCCCAAAAATCAGAAGAATTTGCCGATAATTTGCAAAGACGTACCGGACTTCCGGTCGTTTTGTGGGACGAACGCCTGACAACCGTAATGGCTCATCGGATTCTGGACGCCGGAGAGGTGAGCCTTGAGAAAAAACAAAAGGTTGTCGATCAAATCGCCGCAGCAATTATTCTGCAGTCCTATATGGATTATCTGACCGGCCATGAAGATAAGAAAAAAGAATTAGAGGAGCAAATCAGTGAACGAAAAAGAACCTACAATTAGTTTCGTAACCGAGGACAATGAAACCGTAAAATTTACCGTGATTTCCGAAACAAGGATCAATGGGGTAAATTACCTGCTTGTGATTGAGGAGGAACGGGACGAAGAGACTTACATTTTGAAAGAAACAACAGACGACGGTTCCGATATTGTGTATGAAATGCTATCCGATGAGAAAGAGCTTCGGATTATTGCCGATGTTTTTGAAGAGTTGCTTGAGGACGTCAGCATCGAATAATCCGTAGTGCTTTTTCGCTGATTTTGCAACTAAATGAAAGGATTTTTATGAAAAAGAGTAGAACAAGTCGAACACTTAAGATAATTCCGTTAGGCGGCTTGGAACAAATAGGAATGAATATTACCGCATTTGAGTTTGAAGATTCCATTGTGGTAGTGGATTGCGGTCTGGCATTTCCGGGAGACGATATGCTCGGTATTGACCTTGTTATCCCGGATGTGACATATCTGAAGGAGAATATTGACCGCGTAAAGGGCTTTGTGATTACCCATGGCCATGAGGACCATATCGGTGCATTGCCTTATATTTTGAAAGAATTGCCGGTTCCTGTCTACGGAACAAGATTGACGATTGCTATTATTGAGAATAAATTAAGCGAACATGTACTTTCCGGTGAACCGCAGTTAAATGTGGTAGGCTACGGGGACGTCGTTAATTTTGATGATATATCCGTGGAATTTATCCGAACCAATCACAGTGTGTCTGATGCAAGCGCATTGGCAATTTCCTGTGCGGTCGGAACCGTAATTCATACCGGTGATTTTAAGGTCGATTTCACTCCGGTTTACGGGGAAACAATTGATTTACAGCGTCTGGGAGAATTGGGCAAAAAGGGCGTTTTGGCACTTCTTTGCGACAGCACCAATGCCTTGAAGCCCGGTCTTACGATGTCCGAAAAAACTGTCGGTAAGACCTTTGATAATATTTTTGCGGAAAATACGAACCACCGCATCATTGTTGCAACGTTTGCATCGAATGTTGACCGTGTACAGCAGATTATCAATTCTGCCGCCAAATATCACCGTAAGGTAGCGATTGAAGGGCGCAGCATGGTAAATATTGTCACAACGGCAACGGAGCTTGGCTATATTACTGTTCCGGAAGGACTGATGATTTCTCTTGAAGAAATCAGGAATTACCCGGAGGAGCAGATTGTTCTGATTATGACCGGAAGTCAGGGCGAACCGATGGCAGCATTATCCCGAATTGCTGCATCGAATCACCGTAAGGTTTCCATTCAGCCCGGAGATGTGGTTATCATCAGCTCCACACCGATTCCCGGCAATGAGAAAAATGTATCCCGCCTGATAAATGACCTTTCCCAGCTGGGAGCGCATGTTATTTTCCAGGATACACACGTCAGCGGACATGCCTGCCAGGAAGAAATTAAGTTGATTTACAGTCTGGTAAAGCCCAAATACGCAGTCCCTGTACACGGCGAATACCGCCATCGTATTGCACAGAAAGAACTGGCGGTATCCCTTGGCATGCCGAAGGAGAATATTATGATTCTCCGATCCGGTGACGTCCTTGAGATGAATCGACGGAAGATGGCGGTTACCGGCACGGTTCCCGCAAGAGGAATCATGGTAGACGGTCTTGGTGTCGGTGATGTTGGTAATGTGGTATTGAAGGAACGCCAGTATTTGTCCGAAAACGGTATTGTAATCGTTACCTTCGGTTATTCCAGCTCCGAGCATCTGATTGTCAGCGCGCCGGAGATGATTACCAGAGGCTTTGTATTTGCAAAAGAGTCCGAAGATTTGCTGGAAAATGCAAAGGCGGTTATCGCAGAAACACTGGAGCGCTACAGTGATGATCCGAACTTTGAAATCGGAAGAGTAAAGAACGAAGTACGCAATAATTTATCCGAATATTTTTGGAAGACCATTAAGCGTCGTCCTATGATTCTGACGACAGGAATCGACATCTAAATTGCAGGGGGAACGGCAATGAAAAAGAAAAAAAGAGCATCGGAATCAAGTAAATTTGTTTTGAATATGTCGAACGGACTGATTCGGCTGTTCTTTGATGTCTTGTTTTATGTTTTTATCAGTATTGCGATTGTAAAGACATGCCGTTATGCATTTGATTTCTGTTATCAGGTTTTCGGACCGGTGGCTGCTGCGGAAAAAGGCGAAGGAGAAAAGAAAGAGGAAGATAAAAAGAAAAAGATTGAATTTTATATTGCGTCCGGTGATTCCACTAAGGAGGTTGCCAAGAAACTGGAACGCAATGGTTTGATTAAAAATGCTCTGGCTTTTTATCTTAAAACAAAGCTGAATAAGTATAACATTCAGCCGGGAACGTATGAGTTAAATCCCGAAATGACTTACGGAGAGATTTTGAATGTGATTGCGACTCTGTCCGCAGTTGTACCGGAGGAGCCGATACCATGATAGATACTATGCTGCAAAATCCCCATATGTCGGAGTATTTGCTTTCTTTAGAACCGGATTTGCCGGAATATCTGGAAAACATGCGTACGGATGCGGTCAAGAGGGACGTTCCGATTATTCGGCGCGAAGCCCAATCGTTGCTTCGTTTTCTTGTAAAGCTAATGAATCCGAAACAGATATTGGAGGTCGGTACGGCGATTGGTTTTTCGGCCTGTTTATTGAGTGAATTTGCACCGGATGCACAGATTACGACGATTGAAAAGGTTCCGGCTCGAATTGCAGAAGCAAAAGAAAACTTTACAAAATTTCATAAATCACAGATTACTCTTCTGGAAGGAGATGCGGCACAGGTGCTTGAGCGGTTGGCTGCGAACCAAAGGAAATATGATTTTCTTTTTCTTGATGCGGCGAAAGCACAGTACGGAGTATATTATCCGTTCCTTTATTCCATGATGAAGGAAGGAGCGGTTCTGGTTACCGACAATATTTTTCAGGAGGGCAGTCTGGCGGATTCCAAATTCACGGTTACCCGTCGGAACCGTACCATTCATATGCGCATGAGAGAATACGTGAATCTGATTATTTCGGAAAAGAACCTTTCCACGGTTTTGCTTCCGGTCGGAGACGGAATGGCGCTTTCGATTAAGACAAGCGAATCGGATCAGTAACATTTCAGGTTAAGACGGGGAATACACAAAAGGAGCGCTATGGATAAGAAAAATAAGCCGGAGCTGCTGGTTCCTGCCGGCAGCCTGGAACTACTAAAGGTTGCAATTCGTTTTGGAGCGGATGCGGTATACGTGGGCGGTGAATTGTACGGATTACGTGCTAAGGCTCGCAATTTTTCGATTGAGGACCTTGCCGAAGGAATTGCATTTGCACATGAACATGGGAAGAAGGTCTATATTACCGCTAATATTACTGCACACAATCAGGATATTTGCGGTATTCGTGAATATTTCAAAGAATTGGCTGAGCTTGAGCCGGATGCTCTGATTATTTCGGACCCCGGCGTTTTTTTGATAGCCGGGGAAGTCTGCCCGAAGATTCCGGTTCACATCAGTACACAGGCGAATAACGTTAACTATATGACCTACCGTTTCTGGCACCGGATGGGGGCAACCCGTGTTGTCAGCGGCCGTGAGCTATCCCTGGAGGAAATCGGAGAACTGCGCGCCCGGATTCCGGAGGAATTGGAGATTGAGACGTTTGTTCACGGGGCAATGTGCATTTCCTACAGCGGGAGATGTCTGCTGTCTAATTACATGACCGGACGCGACGCTAATCGCGGGGCATGTACGCACCCGTGTCGCTGGAAGTATTTTCTAATGGAGGAAACTCGCCCCGGCGAATATTTCCCGGTTGAGGAAAATGAACGCGGAACGTATATTTTTAATTCCAGAGACCTTTGCATGGTAGAGCATATTCCGGAGCTTGTTGCTGCAGGAATTGACAGCTTCAAGATAGAAGGACGTATGAAAACGGCGCTTTATGTTGCCGTAGTTGCAAGAACCTATCGCAAGGCTATCGACGATTATTTTGAAAGTCCGTCGAAGTATATGGAAAATCTTCCATGGTATCGCGAAGAAATCAGTAAGTGTACCTACCGCACCTATACGACCGGCTTTTTCTTCGGAAAGCCCGGATCGGACGCGCAGGTTTATGAGGAAAATACCTATAACAAAGAATATATTTACCTCGGAATCGTTTCAGAAACCGAAGATGATTTCGGAATGATTGAACAGCGCAACAAGTTTTCGGTTGGAGAAGAAATCGAAATCATGCGCGCCGACGGTGAGAACATTCCCCTGATGGTTACGCAGATGAAAAATTCGGACGGAGAAGAAGTGAAGAGTTGTCCGCATCCGAAGCAGAAAATCTGGTTGAAAGGTAACGCAAAGCTGATGCCGGGTGATTTGCTGCGAAAAAAGGGAGAGGCTTAACGGCGGATTCCCGGGATATTCCGTGAGAATTTGATACAGAATGAATTGAGAAATGGTGGAAAAGCAAGTTTTCTGTCCGATTTGCATATTCTGTTACAACCGCAAATCCTGGGGGCTTTAGTGAAAGCATTTCCGAAACCTCTTGCTGCAAAAGAAGAGGCTAAGGCCATTGCTGACTTAAGAAGGGGCGATAGGCAGGCAAGGGAACTGTTGATACAGCACAACCTCCGGCTGGTGGCCCATGTTGTAAAGAAGTACGGTTTTCCGGAAAAGGATTTGGAGGACTATTTGTCGATTGGAATTATCGGCTTGATAAAGGCAATTGATACCTTTGATGACAGTAAAGGCATTCGCATTACAACCTATGCGTCCAGATGTATTGAAAATGAGATTCTGATGGCGATTCGGGGGAGTAAAAAACAAAGTCGTGAGATGTATTTGAGTGATTCGGTCAACACAGACAGGGAAGGACGGGAAATTCATCTTCTCGACATTATAACCGAGCCGCAGGAGGATTTCTGCGAGCGTTTTGTTATTGAAGACGATATTCGTGCGTTACGAGAAGCAATGTCTAAACTACTGGATGAACGGGAACTCGAGATTCTTCGTATGCGATATGGTTTTACCTGCGGTCGGGAATTGACACAGAGGGAAGTTGCAGATCGATTTCAAATCAGCAGAAGCTATGTGAGTCGAATTGAGAAGAAGGCTATCACAAAATTGCGAAAGGCACTGACGGAAAGGAACTTATGAGTATGAAAACAAGATTGTGGATATGTGTAAGCATTTTACTCACAATATGTATGGGGGTAGGATGTCAGGAGGCAGTCGGACCGGAATCAGGTTCACCGACACCGACGATACCGGCAGGGATTACCATTCTTCCGACGTATACGCCAACCCCGATGCTTACCAAAACTCCGGTAAATGATTCCGTATCTGCGGATGCAGTTTCGCTGCTGCCTTCTCTTTCCGGCAGTTATGAACATGTTTGGGACGGATATGAAGAAATTGCTGCGAAAGAACTAATCCGCGGTACCGGAGGTACCAAAGTGACTTATAAGGTGATTTGGACCGTAGACCGGATGTATGTGCAGGTTCATATTACGGATAAAACTCCGGATGTATCCGGTGAATCGTATCTGAAAAAGGATTCCGTTGTTTTTTATCTCAATGAAAACGGCAAAAAAAGTAAAGTATACGCCAATGGCGACGCTTTTTATGCCGTTGACCGGGAAGGCACCGTTTATCTTGGAACCGGTTGTGATGGAGAGCGCTTTAAGGCAGTTACCTACGAGGATAAAAACAGCGAAGGAAAGCTGCTTGGATATTACGTCGAGGCATGCATTCCGTTTCTTACAATCAGAGCCAAGAGCGGAACCGTTATTGGATTTGATGTTCGTGTGAATAATGCCGACAACGGCAAATTGAAGAATGCCATGCAATGGTCGGATACCAGTTTGCATACAGATGTAAACCTTCATGGTGTCGGCTTATTGACGTTGGAGTAACCGGAGGAGAAAAGTATGCATGTTTACAAACGAAACTGTCGTATAAAATTGTATATCGGATGGCTTCTTTGCTTTGTATGTATTGCCTGTCTCGTTATGTTATGCGGGAAGCAGGTAAAAGCAGAGCCTGAGGATACCGATCCGGTGGCTCCGCCCCCTACGGAGGAACCTGTATCGACGGAAACACCGACGGAAACACCTACACCGACAGAAGAACCTGCCGAGCCGACACCGACACCGACCGAAGCACTGACAGGAACGCCGACACCGACACCGACGCTGACGCCGGCAAATACCCCTACTCCGAAAGTGACCGGCACGCCAACGCCCACTCATACTCCGACACCGACGCCGTATGTTACCATTGTTCCGCCTGACAAGGAAGGACATTATAATGTGAAGGAAACCAACAAAAAGGCCGGTGCCGGAGGAATCCCGAAGCTTGTAATTGATGGAAAAGCAGAGGATATGTGGAATCGTTTTGCAGATATTCCGCTTGAGAATGTTGCCTGGGGGGAAAAGGGGGCAAGTGCGTCCTTCCGCATGACATGGGATTCGGAGATGCTGTATCTGTTTATTACGGTAAATGACAAAACCCCCAATAGGGACTCTGATTTTTTCACAAGAAAGGACAGTGTTGAGATATTTTTGAACGAGAACGGGAATAAGCCGGGAGAATACGGAGCAGGAGACCAGCATTACCGTATTGGCGCAGGCGGAGAGCTTTCCGTCGGCAACGGAGGCGATGCGGATACTCTTCGTTATGTGGTTGTTGATACGGAAAACGGTTATAGCATTGAAGCCGCCGTTCCGTTTCAGACGATTCAGCCGACCGGCGGAGAAGTCATCGGATTGGATATCCGAATCAATGATTCTCAGGGAAAAGACACACGCGATTTTATACTCCAGTGGAGCGATACGTCGATTATGACGCATGTTGATTTATCCCATGTCGGTACCGTGACCCTTAGATAATTGTCACTCAGAGAGGAAAACAATGATTAGTTTATTGGAACCCAACAAATCAATGAGTTTTGCGGAGATATCTGCCCTTTCCAAGCCGGATTTTACGGACGATTTGCAGCTGGATTATCTTATTGATAAAATCGTTGCTTTTCGGGAAAATCCGGAATTACGACCGTATTTTTATCTCTTCCCGGAAGAACCGGACACCTGTTTTTACCGACAGGAGGTTTTCCGTGATTTACAGTCTGCTGAAATCAAGGAGTGCATGGAAAAACTGATTGCCGGAATCAGCTGCGCAGAGCGTTATTTTCAGTATTCGGATTCGTTTTCGTTTTCTGCTCAGAAGTGGAAATGGCGTCTGGATGGGATTCTGGTTTATTATCAGACGATTGAAGATTTGTGTACCGGATTTAATGAAAATCCGCCGAAAGCACAGGCATTGTACAGACTGCATCAGTATCTGTATGAGATTTTGTGCGATCCGGAGGCACAGAAGCTTCGTGCAAAGGCCAATAGTCTGAATGAAGAATTTGCTGCAATGTCCTATCGGATTATCATCAATAAGGACAGGGCGGTATTTACGTTTCATGGTGATGAGACAGACTACTGTTTCCCTGTCCGCAATGCATTTATGCACGGACAGGCTGACGAGGCGCCGGTATATTTTGACGGCAGCCCCTTTTCGTCTTCCATGGAATTAAATCCTTTAGAGGAATTTGTTTTAAGGCAGTTTCAGAAGAAAAACCGTGTTCTTTTCCGTGATTTGGAGACATTTTGCGGCATTAAGAGAGATGTGATTTCGGAGGAGATTCCGGATATTATCCGTGAGGTAAAGTTTTATCTGGCCGTGTCGGATTATTTCAGCCGGTTAAGTGAAAAAGGCTACCCGTTTGCCATTCCGCAGATTGTTGCCGAGCGCGAACTGTATCTGGATGATTGCTACGATATTGCGTTGGCGATTCATCATGCAGAACAGAAAAAAGAGGTTATTTTTAACGACATAACCAAGACGGAATTTGAAACGGCAATTCTTGTTACTGGTCCGAATCAAGGCGGAAAAACGACATTGGCGAAGGCGTTCGGACAGGCATTTTATCTGGGAATGATGGGGTTCAGCGTTCCGGGCAGACTTGCCAAGCTTCCGTTTGTCAACCGTATTTTTACGTTGTTTTCCAGTGAAAATGTGAGGATGAATGTTGACAGCCGATTGCAGACAGAATTGAAGAATATACGTTCGATGTTAGATGATATCAGCGAATACAGCGTGGTTATTATGAATGAGCTGTTTACCTCTGCGCCTACAATGGATGCGCTTGCAATGAGCAGAGCCTTGTTAAAAAAGCTGATTCATGAAAAGAAGTCGATTTGCTTCTGTGTTACGCATACGTATGAGCTTGCAGCTGATTCGGACGACTATGTCAGTCTGGTGGCGACCGTTGTTGAAGACGGTACGTTTCGGCGCACCTTCCGTATCATCCGTAAGGAGGCAAGCGGAATTGCGTATGCAAACTCCATCGTGGACAAGTATAAGCTGAATTACAGTCATATCAATTATCGCATACAGAAGAACGAGTCATAAGCAGGTGAAGTATGAAAGTATATTTGTTATTTCCGAGAGAACAAAGCAATTATGAAGATGTTGTCCCTTTTCGCAATGATTTGGCTGACGACCTTCTTTTGGACTCTATTGTAAATGTAATGTCGAAAAATGACCGTTTTGTTTTTCAGACCTGTAAACGTTTTTTGTCAGAGCCGCTTACCGATATCAGACATATTTATTATCGTCAGGCTGCGATTAAGGATGCCATTGGGAATAAAAGGACGGTTTTGGACTTATATACTACGGTTGCGGAGGTTGTTACCGATTTGAGCAATTGCAGGGAGCGCAACAAGAAGAAGGGAAATCCTTCCGCCGCCGTTCGTGTCATTGATTCCATAGAAATTCTCGACATTCTGGCAACCGGTCTGGAACGGCTGAAGAATGAAATCACCGTAAGTTATGGGAAATTTACGTCAGAGAACTTCGTAAAATTCTATGATGAATTTCTTGCGGAATTTGACGCAGGCTTTCTGCTGATGATTCATGAGAAGAAGCAGGCGCTTCAGGCGCTTCAGGTAGGCGGGGAGATTCAAATCAGCGCGCGTCTTGGGGCGGGGCTTAAAGCGGATAATTTCCTTGTGAATTCCGTGGTAGAGTATCAAAGCAAACGTAAATTTGAAAAAATTGAATCGTTGTTTTCGACTTTATTAAAAAAAGATGAAATTCGGATTAGTTTTGAAGATTTGCAGTTAAATCGAGACTGCAAAGACCTGGAAAATGCCGGATTACTTCATATTGCCAACGGATTTGAAGGGTTTTCCAGAGAAATTCAGAAGTTTTTTGATACCCTTCGTCAGCAGCTTGCTTTTTTGTATGGATGTGCAAATCTGCATACCCACATGAGCGGCATGACGTTTCCATTGTGCTTTCCGGAATTTGACGCGTCGATTAAGAGTCCAATGGCAATTGGCTTGTATGATCTGAGCCTTGCGATTTCCATGCTGCGTATGCCGGTAGCAAATTCGCTGCCGGATGGAGATACGTTACTTTTTCTGATTACCGGAACTAATCGCGGCGGTAAGACAACATTTCTCCGAAGTATCGGTACTGCACAATTGATGGCGCAGTGCGGTATGTTTGTACCTGCCAAGACATTTCGTGCCGGCATTTACCGCAGGATATTTTCGCATTTTGTTCGGAAGGAAGATGCTGCCATGACAAGCGGCAGGTTAGAGGAAGAGCTTTCCAGATTAAGTAAAATTATTGATTATGTGAAATCGGGATCGATGATTCTTCTTAACGAGTCCTTTGCAACGACGTCGGAGCGAGAGGGCGCGCATATTGCGGAGGAAATTGTTCAGGCATTTTATGACAACAATATTACCTGCTTTTTTGTTACGCATATTTATGCCTTTACAAAGAAAGCCTATGATGAGAATTATCAGGCAACGCAGTTTTTACAGGCGGAGCGATTCGAGGATGGAACCAGAACATATCGGATTCTTCCGGGGGAACCGAGCATGACCGGATATGGCATGGAACTTTATAACGAGATTGTGGGAGTATAGTCACGATTGGCATTTATGCCACATCGGGACACATCCATATAGTCACGATTGGCATTTATGCCACATCGGGACGCATCCATAGCGGAGCGTTTTTGTTCCATCGGAAATCCAAAGGAATTTCCTATGGAATAAAAAAAGGAAGTCCTGAAAGACTTCCTTCCTGCGGATGGCGGGACTTGAACCCGCACGAGTGTGAACCCGGCAGATTTTGAGTCTGCTGCGTCTGCCATTCCGCCACATCCGCTAACGAACGATATATTAGCACAGTATCCCGGAAAATGCAAGAGATATTTTTCTTTTTTTGTAAAAAGTACAAGCGGAGGCAAAAATGAATTGCAAAGAAGCGCAAGCATTATTTCAAAACTACATTGACGGGCACTTGCCGGAAAAGATTCTGCCGGATTTTTTGGAACATATGGAAGAGTGCCCGAAATGTTTAGAGGACTTAAAAGTGCAGTATGCAATTTATACCGCAATCAGCCAGTTAAACAGCGGAAAAGATTTTTCGGATGATTATGGCTCTGAAGTTATGAGAAAACTGGCAGGAGACCGCGAATTTCTGAAAAGAAGGCATCGAAGAAAACTATCCTTACGGTTTGTATCCATCCTTCTTTGTGTGTGCGCGGGAATCACAATCGGCCTTAGTGATACCAAAAGCATTGTAAGAGTGTACCTGCCCGATACGGAAGAATCGCATTTTTCTTTGAATTATTACGGAATTGATAAAGGCCGCGACCCGGTATATCGCGCAATAAAATTTTACAACGAAGAGGTTATACGCCAATTGGAGGGAGCTTCCGACGGAGGAGAACAGCCTTGACGGAATCGGCGAATTCAGGAAATAAACGGAGAGAAATTATGCAGGATTTTTTATTGATTATCGATGGTTCCAGCCTTCTGTCTACGCAGTTCTACGGCAATTTGCCGCGTGAGATTCTGGCGGCGAAGACAATCGAAGAGAGGGAAAAATTTTACCATAAAATTATGAAAACATCGAAAGGCCGCTATACGAATGGCATTTACGGCTTTTTGCGGACGCTGTTTCGTATTATGGAGCAGCAAAATCCCAAATACCTCGCGGTTACCTGGGACTTGACCAGAGATACTTTCCGCCGCGAAATGTATGCGGATTATAAGGCGAACCGGAGCGAAACGATGGAGCCGCTTGCCGAGCAGTTTGCATCCATGCAGGAAATATTGGAGCGTATGGGCGTGCGTCAGTATCGTGATTGCCATTATGAGGCCGATGATTTCAGCGGCACCCTTGCAAAGAAATTCGAGAGTGAAGTACCGGTCTGCATTATGACAAAGGATCACGATTATTTGCAGCTTGCTACGGATGAGACGACGATTTGGATGCTTCATTCTGCGCAGACAAAAGCAGATGAACTCTTTAAGAAATACGGAGTAAAGAAAGAAACGTGTAATTGTCCGGAGAAGGTATTTCCGCTCAATCCGGAACGGATTCAGGCAGAGTTTGGTGTAGAGCCGACGTCTGTTGCAGCATTGAAGGGATTGATGGGAGACAGCGCCGACAATATCAAGGGCGTTCCGGGAATCGGTCCGGCAACTGCGGTAGCCCTGATTGCACGTTACAAGACGGTCGGCGCCCTGTACGAGGCGTTGGACGCCGATCGGGAGGCAGGGTATGCCAACATTGCAAATGCATGGAAACAGGAGCTTGGAATCAAGCGAAATCCTATCGGGTACCTGACAAAGAAAGAGGATACGGCTCTGGTTGGCAGGGAGGCAGCATTCCTGAGTGAAAAACTGGCAACCATTAAAACCGATTTGCCGATTGCGGAATCCTTGAACGACCTGTCGCTTCAAATTGACATAAAGGAAACAGCACGCATACTTCGTGAACTGGAGATTACAAGCATCAAGCTTCCGCAGGGACTCGATTCGGAAGAGGAGTCCGAGGCACAGCCGTGGGGACAGGAATCGATCTGTGAAATTGCGGAGGATTTGTCTTTGGCAGAAGAGTTTCTTTCCGGATCGCAATGGAAATGCGGTATGCTCGGTACTGCCATGGAATTATCCGAGGATGGAAATATCTGGTGGATGAGTGACGGCGAAAGGGCTTACGGTATCCGGATTTCCGGATTTGTGAGCGAGGAGCTGATCTGTGACCGCGTTTCGGCGCTGGCCGAAAATGGATTTACCTTTGCGGTATGTGACTGGAAGGCGAATTATTCTGTTTTGAAAACGGAACCGGATAAGGTTTTTGATGTATGTCTTGCAGATTATCTGCTGCGTCCGCTGACAGCGGAGCACACGATTCGTGACGTGGCTTCTGTGTGGTATTCGTATGAAAAAGATGCCTTGAGCGGCAAACCGGCGGCTTCTTTTGCCCTGTGTGCGGCTGAAAAACTCAGGAAAGAGCTGGAAGAAAAGGAGTTAATCAGCCTGTATCATACGATTGAGCTTCCCTTGGTTCCGGTGCTCTACGATATGGAACGCTTGGGTATTCGTGCCAACTATGAGGAGCTTGTCGCATACGGCGAGACAATGGTTTCGGTCATTGAAGAGGAACAGGCAGCGATTTATGCGCTGGCAGGGGAGGAATTTAACATCAATTCGCCGAAGCAGCTTGG
>DLOO01000051.1:65617-65769 GCA_002479645.1 Lachnoclostridium sp. UBA7482
TGTTGACGGCATGAAGGAATATATTGAAAAGGATGGAAGAATTCATTCCAAATTCAACCAGATGGTAACGGCTACGGGACGCTTGAGTTCCACGGAGCCGAATTTGCAGAACATTCCGATTCGGTTTGCATTGGGGCGTGAACTTCGTAAGG
>DLOO01000051.1:65906-90477 GCA_002479645.1 Lachnoclostridium sp. UBA7482
GCATTCCTTATGAAGAGGTGACTGCCGAGCAGCGAAGTGCTGCAAAGGCTGTAAATTTCGGTATTATTTACGGTATCAGCTCCTTCTCCCTCGGACAGGATTTGAACATCGGCAAGAAACAGGCGGACGCTTATATTCAAAGTTATTTTACGAAATATCCGAAGGTAAAGGCCTATCTCGATTACCTTGTTGCGGATGCAAAACAGAAGGAAGAGGCCAGAACGATGTATGGGCGTATGCGTCCTATCCCCGAGCTTTCCTCCGGTAACTTTATGCAGCGCTCCTTTGGCGAGCGTGTTGCCATGAATATGCCGATTCAGGGAACGGCGGNNGCGGCCGACATTATTAAGCTTGCCATGATTCGGGTTCATGACCGCTTAAAGCAGCTTGGAATGAAATCCCGATTGTTATTGCAGGTACATGACGAACTGCTGATTGAAACCGAGCAGTCGGAGGTTCGGCAGGTAACCGAGCTGTTAAATGAAGCGATGGTACATGCGGCCGACTTATCGGTTGCACTGGAAATTGATGTGCACCGGGGAAATAACTGGTTTGAGGCAAAATAAATGAAAAAAATCGGAATTACCGGCGGCGCCGGAAGCGGAAAAACCTATGTATGTCATTTGGCATCCGAGCATTTCGGCTGGCCGGTGATTGATTCGGATACGGTTACAAGAAATCTGATGAGCGTCGGAAGTCCGATGCTGGAAGAGATTTATGAAACCTTTGGCACGGACTACCGTCAGGCTGACGGCAATTTAGATCGTTCCAGGCTGGCAGCGCTCGTGTTTTCTAATCCGGACGAACTGGCAAAGTTAAATGCCATTACGCATCCGGCAACAGTTGCAGAAATCAAGTCAATGCTCGCGGAATACGAAACGCAGGGCGCCGAAGCAGTTATTGTTGAGACTGCATTGGCTGACCGGGTAAATTACCATGAGTTTTGTGAAGAATTGTGGCTTGTGTATGCATCCGAGGAAACAAGAGCCGAAAGACTTCGGGCACAGAGAGGGTATTCTTCCGAACGCATCCAAAAAGTAAAGAACAGTCAGGCAACCCTTGCGGGCTACAGCAAGGTATGTAATCGCGTGATTGTCAATGAAGACAGTACCTCGAAAGAGGAGTTGCTTCGTCAGATTAAGTTCTTTTTCAACAGATTACGCTAACCTTTTTGCGGGGATTTTGCAGTTCTGCATTGTGAATTGCAAAAAGATATGCTATACTTATAAAAGTGGTTTCAGCACCCTAAACAGAACGAGTATTGCAACATAGGAGGAATATCGGTGAATTTGTTCAGCATTGCCAGCGGAAGCAGCGGCAATTGTATCCATATTGGCACAAGCGCAGGACATTTCCTGGTAGATGCAGGTATCAGTACAAAACGAATCGTTGCCGGACTGGCAAGTCAATGGATTTCCGGTGAAGACATTCGCGCAATTTTTGTAACACACGAGCATAGCGACCACATCAAAGGCATCGTTGTCCTGGTTAAGAAATATCATATTCCAATGTACGGGACAACGGAAACACTTCAAAGGATTCGACAGTCTTCCCAGGGCAATACGATTCCGGCGGAGTTGTTTCATCCGATCCAGGCAGGCGAAACGCTTTGTTTCGACAAGCTCTGCGTGAGGTCCTTTTCCATCCCGCACGATGCGGTGAATCCGGTCGGATATACTTTCGAGGAGGAGGGACAGAAAATTGCCGTGGCAACTGATTTGGGGTATGCCGACGAGTCCATCCTTCGGCAGATGACCGAGGCGGATATTCTGTATATAGAATCCAATTATGACCGCAGGATGCTTCTGGCAGGTATTTACCCGTACCCGCTGAAACAGCGTATCCTCGGCGAATACGGACATTTATCCAATGACGACGCTGCCGTTGTGGTAAGAACCGTTATGAGCAGTCGGTTGAAGGCGGTTATTTTAGCGCACTTAAGTAAGGAAAATAATTATCCGGAGCTGGCATTTCAGACGATGAAAAATGAACTGGATTTTTCGTGGAAATTCAACACGGAGAGACCGAAGCTTATTGTCGCAAAAAGAGATGAACCGATTGAGGTCATCGAGATATAAGGGAGAGATAACATGAAAAAAGCAATTATTACGGTAATCGGACAGGATAGAGTGGGAATCATTGCGAAGGTCTGCACGTATTTGGCGGAAACCTCTGTGAATGTCCTTGATATTTCCCAGACAATTGTATCCGGATATTTTAACATGATGATGATTGTCGATGTTGCCTGTGCAAGCGTATCTTATGATACTCTCGGAAGCGAATTGGATGCAGCGGGCAAGGAAATCGGATGCATTATCAAAATCCAGCTGGAGGATATTTTCGATATGATGCACAGAATCTAATCGGACGGCGGCGTGCATTAGGAAAATATTTGGAGCAATATAGGAAAGAAATGGAGAAAAACGATGATTAACCGTAGTGAGATTCTGGAAACCAACCAGATGATTGAAAAGGAAAATCTGGACGTTCGGACCATTACGCTTGGTATCTCCCTGCTTGATTGTATCGACAGTGATTTGGAGCGTTTGAACGAGAAGATTTATACAAAGATTACGACGCTTGCCGGCAAACTGGTTGAGACCGGTGAAGAAATCAGCCGTGAATACGGCATTCCGATTGTAAATAAGCGTATTTCCCTTACACCGATTGCGCTTATCGGCGGCGCGGCATGCAAGACGAAGGAAGACTTTGTTGCCATTGCAAGAACCCTTGACAAAGCAGCCGGGGAAGTCGGTGTGAATTTCATCGGCGGATATTCCGCTATGGTATCGAAGGGAATGACAACCGCCGACCGTCTCCTGATGGAATCCATTCCGGAGGCGCTTGCACAGACCGAGCGAATCTGTAGTTCCGTCAACGTTGGTTCCACCCGTACCGGGATCAACATGGATGCGGTTCGCCTTATGGGTTCGATTATTAAGGAGGCTGCCGAACTTACAAAGGATCACGATTCCTGCGGTTGTACCAAGCTGGTTGTATTCTGCAATGCACCGGACGACAATCCGTTCATGGCAGGTGCGTTCCATGGGGTTACCGAAGCCGATGCCATTATCAATGTCGGCGTCAGCGGTCCCGGGGTTGTAAAGAAGGCGCTTGAGAAAGTTCGCGGTAAGGACTTTGAAGTTCTTTGCGAAACAATCAAGAAGACCGCGTTCAAAATTACCCGTGTCGGACAGTTGGTTGCGAAGCGTGCGTCCGAGATGCTGAACGTTCCGTTTGGTATTGTGGATTTGTCCCTTGCACCGACACCGGCGGTTGGAGACAGTGTTGCAGAGATTTTGCAGGAAATCGGATTGGAGTATCCCGGCGCCCCCGGTACAACGGCGGCGCTTGCACTCTTAAATGACCAGGTGAAGAAGGGCGGCGTTATGGCGTCTTCCTATGTCGGGGGTCTGAGCGGTGCTTTTATCCCGGTCAGTGAAGATCAGGGTATGATTGATGCGGTAAATGCCGGATGCCTTACTCTTGAGAAGTTAGAGGCTATGACCTGCGTATGCTCCGTAGGTCTTGATATGATTGCTATTCCGGGAGATACCAAGGATACTGCGATTGCCGGTATTATTGCAGACGAGATGGCAATCGGTATGATCAATCAGAAAACGACGGCGGTTCGTCTGATTCCGGTTATCGGTAAGAAGGTAGGAGATATGGCAGAATTCGGCGGACTCCTCGGCTATGCGCCGATTATGCCGGTCAATCAGTTCTCCTGCGATACGTTTGTAAATCGTTCAGGAAGGATTCCGGCACCAATCCACAGTTTCAAGAATTAGTATGTCTCGGAACTACGATTGGGAAAAAGATTACGAACGCTACGATGACGAAGATGAGGAACTGCTTCCGAAGGAAACCGGTGCCGGTACTCGGAAGCATGGAAAGAAAAAGAAAAGAAAACCGATGAAGAAGCTGTTTTTTCTTCTGCTGGGATGTCTCGTAGTACTTATCGGATATATGGCAGCATTCGGAGCCTTTCATCCGCTGCTTGCGAAACTTGCAGGTAAGTTTGTAACAAACAATATGGGAAATTTTTCGGAAGAGGAACTGACCTATACCTTTGAAAAACCGGAGAATATCCCGGCCGGATATTGCTGCGATAAAAATGTTGTCAATATTTTGTTTGTCGGGATTGAGGGAATCGGAAGCAGCGATGCGTATTCCGGACGTTCCGATTCCATGATGATTTGCACGATTCATATGGATACGGGCGAATTATCGGTGACGTCGTTATTGCGTGACACCTATGTTCAGCTGCCGGGACATGGGGGCTGTAAACTAAATGCGGCGTATGCCTACGGTGGTCTGGATTTGCTGATTACAACGATTCAGGATACCTGGAAGATTTATCTCGACGGCGTTTGTCGCGTGAATTTTGACGAGTTTGAATCCGTAATCAATACCCTCGGCGGTGTGGATATTGAGCTTACGAAGGAAGAGGCGGATTACCTGAACCGAACGAATTACATTTCCGACAAAAAGAATCGTGTCGTCAAGCCCGGCTGGAATCACATGAACGGAAATCAGGCTTTGGGATACTGCCGTGTGCGTAAAGTCGCAACCACAGACGGAGAAAAGGTTGTTCACAGCGACTTCGGCCGCACAACCAGGCAGCGAAAGGTACTGAATGCAATTTTTCAAAGTTATAAAAACTATAACAAAACAAAATTGCTGTCTGTTACAAAGGAAATTCTCGGACATGTGACCTGCAGTTTGAGCGAAAAGAAAATAACGGCGTGTATCAATGCGTATCTGAAAAATAAGCCGGATTCGATAAAACAATACCAGATTCCGGCAAAAGGGTATTTTAAGGACGAAACAAAAGATTGTGGGGAGTGCCTCGTACCGGATTATGAGGCAAATATTGCAATCCTGCGGCATTATCTTTATGGGAAGGAATTGCCTGCGGGAATCGAATTAAAATAGGAGTTATTAGGGGTTATGGAGATTCAATTATGGCGTGAGATACTGGAGCCTTATTCACTGGCTGTGGATGAGCTTCTGGTTAAGTTTAATCACGTTCAGAGAGCCTTTCAGAAGGCAAACGACTATTGTCCGATTGATTTGGTACAGGGTCGCGTAAAAACAATTGCAAGTATTTTGGAAAAAGCAAACCGTAAGAAGATTCCGCTTGAGCAGCTGGAAGATCAGATGGGCGATATTGCCGGCATTCGTCTGATTTGTCCTTTTGTTGAAGACTGTTATGCGGTTGTTGATATGATTCGGAAACGTATGGATATGGAGATTGTTTCCGAGGACGATTATATTACGCATCCGAAGGAAAGCGGATACCGCAGTTATCACTTCCAGATTCGGTACACCGTTCAGACATTCCGGGAACCGAAAACAATCAATGCGGAGATCCAGATTCGTACACTCAGCATGAACTGCTGGTGTACCATCGAGCATTCTCTTCAGTACAAATACCACGGAAATGTTCCGGAGGAGCTTCGTTTGCGCTTGCAGCACACCGCGGATGGTATGCTGGAAAACGACCGTGAGCTTTCTTCCATTCGTGACGAGATTCATGCGGCAAAGGCGATGAAGGCCGAAGAGGCAAGAATTGTGGGCGATATTCTTGTTACGATTCAGAATCTTTACAAAATTGCAAGCCGTCGTGAAGCAGTACGTATGCAGGAAGAATTTTTCCGGATTTATCAGGAGCAGAATCTTGATAAATTAAAACGCTTCGCAACGGAATTGGATATTATTGCAGAGGGCTATCGGGCGCAAAGCTTAATGTAGCCTTGAAAGGATGGGCGCATGACAACGCTTCCAAGGAGTTTTGAGGAAAGAATGAAGCAGATGCTTGACAGGGAATTTTCGGATTTCCTGTCAAGTTTTTCGGTAAAGGCGAGATCAGGACTTCGTGTTAATACCCTGAAGGTGTCTCCGGAGGAATTCAACAAGTTGTGCGATTGGGATCTCCGTCAAATTCCATGGATTCAAAACGGCTTTTTCTATCCGGAAGATGCGGTTCCCTCGAAGCACCCCTGGTATTATGCCGGGATGTACTATTTGCAGGAGCCGAGTGCAATGACGCCTGCAAATTTGTTACCGGTTGAGCCGGGGATGAAGGTGCTGGATCTCTGTGCCGCACCCGGCGGAAAAAGCACGGAGCTTGGTGCAAAGCTAAAGGGACAGGGCGTCCTTGTGGCGAATGACATCAGCCATTCCAGAGCGAAAGCATTGCTTAAGAACCTGGAGCTTTTCGGCGTTCAAAATGCGATTGTAACCAGTGAGACTCCGAAAGCGCTTGCAGACCGTTTTCCCGGGTATTTTGACCGTATCCTGGTTGATGCGCCATGCTCCGGCGAAGGAATGTTCCGCAAACAGCCGGCAATTATGAAGAATTGGGAGCAATACGGTACCGGATACTATGCGGCTTTGCAGAGAGATATCCTTCCGCATGCGGTTTCCATGCTTCGTCCCGGTGGATATATGATGTATTCCACCTGTACCTTTTCGCCGGAGGAGGATGAAGATATGATGGACTGGCTTCTTCAGACCTGTCCATCCATGGAGCTTGTTTCGGCGGTTCCGGAGAAAATGGAAAAGGACTATGAGGCGATGGGATTTGTCCCCGGTAAACCGGAGTGGATGCAGAATCCGCGGGAGGATGTCAGAAAATGCCTGCGCCTGTTCCCTCATAAGCTGGAGGGCGAAGGTCATTTCCTTGCTCTTTTACATAAAAAAGAGGAAGCCGGAGTGCTTTATGAACCGGATCCCGAGGAGAAATATCTTCCGGAAAAGAAACTGCCTTCCTGTCTGACCGATTTTTTCAAAGACTGTAAGATGCCGCTTGATTTTAGCAGAATTTCTGTAAGAGAGAACCAATATTACCAGATGCCGGAGGGCGTCCCAAGTCTTAAGGGGCTCCGTTTGCTTCGTACCGGTTTGCTTCTCGGTGAAGTGCATAAGGATCGTTTTGAGCCAAGCCAGGCGCTTGCCTGTGCACTCAAAAAAGAAGAGTATCCCAATTCATATTCCTTATCCATTCGGGACGAACGGGTTGTCAGATACTTAAAATGCGAAACCATTGATTTGCCGGAGGAAGAAAAGGACGGTTATGTGCTTCTTTGTGCGGAGGATTATCCGTTAGGATTTGTGAAGAAAAAGGGGGCAAATATCAGGAATAAGTATTTGCCCGGTTGGAGATTGATGTAATGAGTTTACTCAGACTGGATAAATTTCTTGCTCAAAGCGGGGAAATAACCCGCAGTCAGGCAAAGGAAGCATTAAAAAAGAAACAGGTTACCGTAAACGGTACGGTTGTTACATCCGGAGAACAAAAGGTAAATCCCGAATCGGATATCATATGCCTGTCGGGAAAAGCCCTGTCGGGGGAAACCGAAAGGTATTATATCTTTCACAAGCCTGCCGGTTGCATCACCGCGGTCTCCGATACAAAAGAAAAGACCGTCATGGAGTTTTTTCCGGAAGCGGTGCGCAGAAGATGCCAACCGGTTGGGAGACTTGATAAGGATACTACCGGGCTTTTAATCATAACGAGTGACGGGGAACTGAATCATGCCCTGACGTCACCGAAGCGGCACGTTGAGAAAACCTATCGTGTGACCGTAGACGGAGCGGTAAGCGATGAGGCCGCCCGGAAGTTGATGGTCGGTATATCTTTTGCTGAGTTTACTTCGGCTCCCGCAATTTACAAGGAGCTTGCCTATCATAAAGACAACAAGGAAACCGAAGCCTTGCTTACCATTTCCGAGGGCAGATTTCATCAGGTAAAACGAATGTTCCACGCGGTTGGCAATGAGGTAAAACGGTTATCCAGAGTTGCCGTCGGAGGCTTACGGCTGCCGGAGGATTTGCCGGAGGGCGAGTACCGTAAGGTTACGAAGGAGGAACTTTTACAGATGATATATCCTGATAAAAAAAGTCTATGGAAAGACAAAAAAGCCGTTATTTTTGATTTGGACGGTTCGCTCGTAGATTCCATGTGGATGTGGAAACGGTTGGATATCGAATATCTGTCAGGCTTTGGAATTTCCCTGCCGGAGGGACTGCAGCGCGAAATCGAAGGGATGAGTTTTCAGGAGACGGCCATTTATTTTAAGGAACATTTCCTAATTCCGGATTCGATTGAGAAAATGAAATCCGATTGGAATCAAATGGCACGGAAACACTACCGGGAAGATGTTGATTTCAAAGACGGTGCGAAGGAATTTTTGCTTGCATTAAAAGAAAATGGAATAAAAACAGGGATTGCAACAAGCAATTCCCCGGAGCTTCTGCATACCGTGCTGGAAGCGCTCCATGCGGAGGAGTTATTTGACAGTGTTCATACGTCCTGCGAGGTGGCGCATGGAAAACCGTTTCCGGATATTTATCTGCACGTGGCGAAGTCTCTCGGAGTCGAGCCGTCGGATTGTCTTGTTTTTGAAGATATTACCCCCGGGGTTCAAGCCGGAAAAGCCGCCGGTATGACGGTTTGCGGCGTTGCGGATGATTATTCCGAGGATGTGCGTTATATAGTCAGAGAACTGGCAGATGATTTTATCTATTCTTATCGCGAATTGATGTAATCTGCCGAGTGGATTGAGGTGGAACATATGCAAAAAGGAACCGTTGGGTATATTAAAAAAAGAAAACGAATGCAAATTCTCTATACCCTTGTGATTATTTTGATTTCCCTTGCGTTATTCTTTATTGGTTTGGCGGTTACCAAAACGACCAAAAATCTGATGACGGTTGCAGCTGTTTTGGGGGTTCTTCCGGGAGCAAAATCCTTGGTTGCGGTAATCATTCTTCTTCCGTACAAATCATTGGATACCGCAAAAGCAGAGTCCTTTGCGGGGTTCTGTCCGAAAGGCGCCGAAACCTACGCCGATATGGTTTTTTCCTCTCCGGAACATGTCATGCACATGGATTATCTGTGTGTAAACGGTAGGGAATGCGTTGGATTTACACCGGATTACAGAAAAACGGACAGGATTGAGAAGTATTTCACGGAAACCATGCGGAAGCAGGGCGTTTCGATTCATATGAAGGTCTTTGCAAAAGAAGCAGACTTTGTAAAGCGATTAGAAAGTTTGAAGGATTCGGAGGAACCGATTCCCAAGGAACTGCAGGAGTGGATTGAGGCTATCCTGGTGTAATCCGAATTTCCAAAAACGAAGGGAGAGGTAATGCCATGCAGGAACGTCAGGTAACCAAGGCCGAGCAGGGACAGCGACTGAACAAATATCTTGCAAGAGTGCTGAAAGAAGCCCCGCAGAGCTTCCTTTATAAGATGCTTCGTAAAAAGAATATCACGTTAAATGGCTGCAGGGCAGACGGCTCCGAGTTGTTAAAGGACGGGGATACGGTCGTATTTTTCCTTTCCGATGAAACTTTTGCAAAATTCGCGGGAACGATGCCCCGGCAGGCGCGGCTGCATTTTGCCGATAAGGCATTGGAGGCTCGGTCGGTACGATTTGAGAATGACGAGTTTCTTCTGGCATATAAACCGGCCGGTTTGCTATCCCAAAAAGACAAAACCGGAATGGAATCCATTAACGAACAGATTTTGCAGTATTTATCGGATAACGGAAAAATCACAGCCGAATCCCTGGCTGTATTTAAGCCCTCGATTTGTAACCGGCTCGACCGAAATACCAGCGGACTGATTATGTTTGCCAAGACACTGGCGGCTCANNCAGGAAATCGGAAAATGCCTTCGGGAGCGAACAATAAAGAAATATTATCTGTGTTTTGTTCTGGGGAAAATGACCGAATCCTTTGTCCACAAGGGGTATCTTTGTAAGAACCCGGCAAATAACCGTGTGTTGATCAGCGATGACCGTACCCTGCCGGATGCGGAGCCGATTGAAACTGCGGGGAAACCGCTTGCGGTACACAATCATTTGACTCTGGTACGTGTCGAACTTCGTACCGGAAAATCCCACCAAATCCGTGGGGTAATGGAGTATATGGGGCACCCGATTTTAGGCGATCCCAAATATTGCGGCAACGGCAGCAAAGATCCGGGGGCAATGCGTGCGCTTGTACAAAGATACCGACTGCAGTCGCAGCAGCTTGTTGCGTATGAACTGCGGTTTCCGGAAATGACCGGAGGACTTGCGGAATTATCCCAAAAACGATATTATTCGCCGCTTCCGGGTGCATTTCACCGGGTGTTAAAGGAAGAATTTCCGGAGATTGTATTGAACGGCCGATGGGAATCACAGTAACGAGAGAAAAGAGGTGCATTTATGGCTTGGAAATCCAGAGGACTCAGAGGTTCTTTTCTTGAGGAACTGATTAACCATACCAATGAGCATTATCGCGAGCGGCATTTGGCACTGGTACAGAAGGTTCCGACCCCGATTACGCCGATTGAGATAGACAAGGTAAGCAGACATATTACTCTGGCGTACTTTGACCGGAAAAGTACTGTCGATTATATCGGGCTTGTCCAGGGGATTCCGCTTTGCTTTGACTGTAAGGAATGTGCCGCTGAGACCTTTTCCCTTCAGAATGTCCACAAGCATCAGATTGAATTTATGCGGGATTTTGAGGAGCAGGGCGGCATTGCCTTCCTGCTGATTTACTATGACAAAAAAGATATGGTTTATTATATGCGTTTTCGGGAATTGGCAGAATTTTATGAGAGAGCCGAACATGGCGGACGAAAAAGCGTTCGCTTCGACGAACTGAGCGAGGAGCATATGTATCCTTTGAGACAATCGTTATATATCAATTATCTGGAATTTGTAAATCAGGATTTAGCACAAAGAGATACTTGACAATCTCTTTTTTATCCAGTATAATCTGACGTGTTATCATATTACCAAATTATCACTTTACAACGATAAAGTACAGAAAGAGCCGGGCAGAATACCCGGCGGAAAGGAAACCCTATGATGCAATTATTACATACGCCGGAAGGCGTGCGGGACACTTACGGAGAAGAGAGCAGGCAGAAGGAATTGCTGCGCACGAAGATTGCCCACTGCATGCATACGTATGGTTTTCAGGATATACAGACCCCCTCCTTTGAGTTTTTTGATATTTTCAACAAAGAGCGCGGTACCGTTCCTTCCAAAGATATGTACAAGTTTTTTGACCGCGACGGCAATACTTTAGTCCTTCGTCCGGATATGACGCCGTCTATCGCGCGATGTGCCGCAAAGTATTTCCGGGAGGAAGACAAGCCGATTCGTCTTTCTTATTGCGGCAATACCTATATCAATAATAACAGTTATCAGGGACGTTTGAAGGAGACTACGCAGATTGGTGCGGAATTGTTCTCCGATGCGGACGTTCTTGCCGATGCGGATTTGATTGCCATGACCGTTGACTGTCTGAAGGCTTCCGGACTCAAGGAATTCCAGATTGAAGTCGGAAACGCGGACTTCTTCAAGGGACTTGTGGAAGAGACCAGCCTTACCGAGGACGAACAGGAAGAACTTCGCGTTCTGATAAAGAATAAAAATATTTTCGGAGCGCAGGATTTGCTCTGTAAGCTGAATATTTCCGGTGATTTGCAGGAGCTGTTTATGAGCCTTCCGGAAATGTTCGGGTCAATGGAAACCATTCGCAAAATGAAGCAAAAAACCACCAACGAAAGAGCCTTAAAGGCTCTGGAACGTATGGAACAGCTGTATGATCTGCTTACTGCATACGGATGCGGGCAGTATGTTTCCTTTGACCTTGGAATGCTCAGCAAGTATAAGTATTACACCGGTATTATTTTCCGTGCGATTACTTATGGAATCGGCGAGGCAGTTGCCTCCGGCGGGCGTTACAATCAGTTGGTGGGGCAGTTCGGATTTGATACCCCCGCAATCGGCATGTCCATTACGCTGGATTATCTGATGAGTGCGTTGGAGCGTCAGAATTTGCTTTCGGCAGAAAAGAATGAAGTTATTTCTGTGCCTTATACCAAAGCAACGAGAAAAGAGGCTGTTTTGAAGGCGTGTGAGCTTCGTAAAGAAGGCAAATCGGTTACACTTTTAGAGCAGTAAACGTTCGTTTGGAGGATAACAATGAGGGATATAACAATTGCCCTGGCAAAGGGCCGTCTGGCAAAGAAAGCAATGGAGATTCTCGGAGAAATCGGAATCGATTGCGAAGAGATGAATGATAAAGATACCAGAAAACTGATTTTCCGTAACGATGACCTGTGTATGCGTTTTTTCCTTGCAAAGGCAAACGATGTTCCAACCTACGTGGAGTACGGCGCTGCCGATATCGGTATTGTCGGTAAGGACACGATTCTTGAGGAAAACCGTAAATTATATGAGGTTGTGGACTTAAATATCGGCCGTTGCCGTATGTGTGTCGCAGGTCCCCCGAGTGCAAAGGAGCTTCTCGGAAGCGGCAAGGTTATTCGTGTAGCAACCAAATACCCGGCGATTGCCAAGGATTATTTCTACAACCGGAAGCACCAGACGGTTGAGATTATTAAGCTGAACGGTTCCATCGAACTGGCTCCGATCGTCGGACTTTCCGAAGTGATTGTTGATATTGTAGAGACCGGTTCTACTCTGCGCGAGAACGGACTGGAAGTTCTTGAGGAGATTGTTCCTCTTTCTGCAAGAATGGTGGTTAATCAGGTCAGCATGAAGATGGAGCAGGAAAGAATCAGCAAACTGATTCGTGATTTGCGTGCTGTTATCGAAAAGCGTAACAACCAATAACCTATTTATTTCGTTGGGCAAATGCCCGAAAGTGAGGCTACTATGAGAATTGTGAAATTAAATGATGAAACGAAGCAGGATTTGCTTGCCAAGCTTCTGCGCCGGAGCCCGAACCAGTATCCGGAACAGGAGAAGACCGTAAACGACATTCTTGCAGATATTAAGGCAAGAGGCGATGAGGCAGTATTTGATTATACGGAGCGTTTTGATAAGGTCAGACTGACCCCGGATACCTTAGCGGTAACCGAAGAAGAATTTGCGGAAGCCTATGGTGAGATTGAAGAGGAGTTCCTTGGAATCCTTCGCAGAGCCATTGAAAATATCCGCAGCTATCACATGCTTCAGAAGCGCAGCAGCTGGTTTGATTACAAGGGCGGCATTATTCTCGGACAGAAGATGACCCCCATTCAATCGGTTGGCGTATATGTACCCGGCGGTAAGGCTGTTTATCCTTCCAGTGTTCTTATGAACATTTTACCCGCAAAGGTTGCAGGCGTAGAGAAGATTTGCGTGGTTACCCCGTGCGGTAAGGACGGTAAAGTAAATCCCGGGGTACTTGTTGCAGCAAAGGAAGCCGGTGCAGACACTGTTTATAAGGTCGGCGGCGCACAGGCTGTCGGCGCACTGGCATTTGGTACCGAATCAATTCCGAAGGTGGATAAGATTGTCGGTCCCGGCAATATCTATGTTGCACTTGCAAAGAAAGCAGTATACGGGAATGTCGGCATTGATTCCATTGCAGGTCCGAGTGAGATTCTGGTTCTTGCCGACGAAACAGCCAATCCCCGCTATGTTGCGGCTGATTTGCTGTCCCAGGCAGAACACGATCAGCTGGCATCCGCTATTTTGATTACGACCAGCCGGAAGCTTGCCGAGCAGGTTTGCGTTGAAGTCGATAAATTTACGGAAATCCTTTCCCGCAGGGAAATCATCGAGGCGTCCCTGGAAAATTACGGGTATATCCTTGTTGCTGATACGATGGAGGAGGCAATTCAGGCCGCAAACGATATTGCAACCGAGCACTTGGAGATTTTAACTGCAAATCCGATGGAAACGATGACTTATATCAGGAATGCCGGTGCGATTTTTCTCGGAGAATATGCAAGCGAGCCGTTAGGAGACTATTTTGCAGGGCCGGATCACATTCTTCCGACGAACGGAACCGCAAAATTCTTCTCGCCGCTTGGCGTGGATGATTTCATGAAGAGGAGCAGTATTATTTCCTACAGTAAGGAAGCGCTTGCGGCATGTGGGGAGGATGTGGTAAAATTTGCGAATAAAGAAGGTTTTACCGCACACGCCAATTCCATTGCCGTAAGACTTGAGGATTTGAACAAATAGTTCGACAAAGAAAGGAAATAAGTCTCGACTCCGTGCATACGCGCGGGTCGGGACAGGTAATTTGATTATGCGCAGCGCAACCGTAGAAAGAAAAACCAGGGAAACCAATATTACGCTTACTTTGAATCTGGACGGAAAGGGTGTTTCAAATGTAAAGACCGGCATCGGATTTTTTGATCATATGCTGCAGGGCTTTGCCAAGCACGGTCTGTTTGACCTCAAGGTAACCTGTGATGGCGATTTGGAGGTAGACAGTCATCATACCGTAGAGGATGTCGGTATCGTTCTCGGCAATGCAATTAAGGAGGCTTTGGGCGATAAGGTTGGTTTGAAGCGCTATGGTAATTTTATGCTTCCGATGGACGAAACCCTGATGCTTTGTGCCATTGATTTATCCGGAAGACCGTATTTTGTTTATGATGTCGCAACGACCGTTGACAAGCTGGGGGAGATGGATGTAGAATTGGCAAAGGAATTTTTCTATGCGATTTCTTATTCCGCAGGGATGAATCTGCATATCCGTATGTTGAGCGGCGATAATAATCATCATATTCTGGAAGCGATGTTTAAGGCATTTGGCAAGGCACTCGATCAGGCAACGCAGATTGACGAACGTATAGAAGGAGTACTTTCCACGAAAGGAACCATTTAGGATGAAAGACATTATTGCATATATCAATGCGGAAACCGAATTTTCCGCAAATGTACTGGAGCTTTCACAGGAATACGAGCATAATGGCGCGGACGGCCTGTATATTTACAATTATGATGATAATGAAACTGCACAGATGGAATTTTTGCAGACGGTAAAGCTGATTCTGAAGCGTGTGGATATTCCGCTTTATATCGGCTGCGTTGTAAAGCGTTTTGAAGATGTAAAGAAGGCGCTTTATACCGGCGCTTCCTATGTAGTAATTCCCTACGATGCCAGGTATCCGGAAAAAGAAGTGCAGATTGCCATTGAACGTTTCGGTAGGGATAAGATTTATGTTGAGTTTAATGCGGACCGCAATGCGCCAAGCAGAGCTTACGAAAAGGCCGGTCTGATTTCCGAATTAAAGGAAAAAGGCATTGCCGGATTTTTCTTCAAGCATGTTTCATTGAACGATTCCATGCAGCAGTTATTTGCCGAAGCAGACGCGCCTGTGATTATCCGCGACAGCCTGGTACGTAACGACATCGAAAGTGTTTTGGCAACCGATGGCGTGGATGGCATCGCAACAAATTATTATCGGGAGAAAAACATTCTTCCGGTTAAGAAGACCCTGGCTGAAAACGGAATCGAGACGAAATGCTTAAAGAGCAGTATGGCATTTTCCGAGTTCAAGTTAAATGCGGATGGTCTGATTCCGGTTGTCGTGCAGGATTACCGCACGCTGCAGGTTCTTATGGTTGCTTATATGAACGAAGAAGCCTTTCTTTCTACGATTGAAACCGGTAAGATGACTTATTATTCCCGCAGCCGAGAGGAACAGTGGGTGAAGGGGGAAACCTCCGGTCATTATCAGTATTTGAAGGAAATATCCGTGGACTGCGACAAGGATACGCTGCTTGCGAAGGTGCATCAGCTTGGAGCTGCCTGCCATACCGGCAACACTTCCTGCTTCTACACGCCTTTGGCAGCAAAAGAGTACGACTCTTACAATCCGCTTACGGTGCTGACCGAGGATTATAATATCATTCTTGATCGTAAAGTGAATCCAAAGCCCGGTTCCTATACCAATTATCTTTTTGAAAAGGGAATCGATAAGATTCTGAAAAAATGCGGTGAGGAGGCAACGGAGATTACGATTGCCGCCAAGAATCCGGATGCAGAAGAACTCAAGTATGAAATTGCCGATTACCTCTACCATTTGATGGTTCTTATGGCGGAGTGCGATGTGGACTGGAATGACATCGTAAAAGAATTGGCTAACCGTAGAAAGTCCTGAGAGAGAGGAAAGTAAAATGGATTTTATTGCAGAATTGGTACGAAGCATGTTTTCTTATGTTGTTTATGTGGTAATCGCCGCAGCAGGCTTTATGCTTGGCATGTTCGTAAGAAAAAAGAAGGATCGGAAGAACGAAAAATGATTTGCATAATCCGGTGATTGTCGGCGCCGGTACTTGCATTTATTGGATTTTTCAGGCATTTTTTTGAAAAAAGTATTGCATTCACCGAAATGTTGTGCTATATTATTACAGTAACATATAGGCTAAAGTAAAGGAGTGGGCAAAAGTCCACTCCTTGTTTATTACCTGTCCCGACCCGCGCGCATGCGCGGCGTCGAGACTAAAATTACCTGTCCCGACCCGAGCGTACGCTCGGCGTCGAGACTAAAATTGACTGTCCCGATTGCTGTGTACGCTCGGGTCGGGACAAAAGCAGAGGTAGAACATGGAAAAACGAGACAGTTATGAGGCGCGAACCGAGGAATTACTTCTTCCGATTATTGCAGAACACAATTTTGAACTTGTGGATGTCGAGTATGTGAAGGAAGCAGGCAGATGGTACCTTCGGGCGTATGTTGACAAAGAGGGCGGCATTTCCATTGATGATTGCGAAGTTGTCAGCCGTGCTTTGGAAGCCAAACTTGACGAGGCCGATTTCATTGAGGACGCGTATATCCTTGAAATCAGTTCTCCGGGACTTACCCGTCCCCTGAAAAAAGACAAAGATTATACGCGAAACATTGGCAAGCGGATTGAGTTTCGGTTATTTCAGCCGGTCGAAGGCAGTCGTGAATATACCGCGACCTTGATTTCTTTCGACGCAAAGAGTATTGTTGCCCAGGCAGACGGAAAGAATTTTACCGTAGAGCGAAGTAATCTTGCCATGATTCGTCAGGCATTTGTGGATTAAATACCGAACCTGATGAACATCCGAAAGAAAATACGAATCAAGATAAAAGGAGGCTATTAAAAAATGGAAAAGGAAAACAAAGAATTAATTGAGGCGTTAAACCTCATAGAAAAGGAGAAGGATATTCCGAAGGAAGTCATGCTGGAAGCTATTGAAAATTCGCTTCTTGCCGCTTGTAAGAACGAATACGGTAAATCAGACAACATTCAGGTTGCCATTAACCGCGACAACGGTGCTGTGCATGTAACCGCTGAATTTGAGGTCGTTGAGGAAGTTGAAGATGAATCCTGCCAGCTGACCCTTGAACAGGCTAAGGTTAAGTTCCCGAAGAATACGGTTGCTGTCGGCGATAAGCTGAAGGCGGAAGTTACCCCAAAGAATTTCGGCCGTATTGCTGCTCAGAAGGCAAAGCAGGTTGTTGTTCAGAAGATTCGTGAAGAAGAGCGGAAGGTTCTCTACGGACAGTTCTGCAATAAGGAGAAGGAAGTTGTTACCGGTATTGTTCAGCGTTACGTTGGCAGGAATGTCAGCATTAATCTCGGAAAGGCCGACGCGATTCTTACCGAGAGCGAACAGATCCGCGGCGAAGTTTTCCGTCCGACCGAGCGTGTAAAGGTTTATGTGCTTGAAGTCAGCGATACAACCAAGGGACCGAGAATTTCCGTTTCCCGAACCCATCCGGAGCTTGTCAAGCGTCTCTTTGAAAATGAGGTGGCTGAGGTGGCTGACGGTACGGTAGAAATTAAGAGCATCAGCCGTGAAGCCGGTCAGAGAACCAAAATGGCTGTATGGTCCAACAATCCGAACGTTGATCCGATTGGAGCGTGCGTCGGTGTGAATGGTTCCCGTGTAAATGTAATCGTCGACGAGCTTAAGGGAGAGAAGATTGATATTATCAACTGGAGCGAGGACCCGGAGATTTTGATCAAGAATGCGCTTTCTCCCGCACAGGTTGTTTCTGTTTCTGTTGATTTTGAAGAAAAGAGCGCAAGAGTTGTCGTTCCGGATTACCAGTTGTCTCTTGCAATCGGCAAGGAAGGCCAGAATGCACGCCTTGCGGCACGTCTTACCGGTTATAAAATTGATATAAAGAGTGAGTCTCAGTCTTCTGAGTTCTAATTTGTTGTACGGAAAAGAGGAAGCATATGACAGAACGGAAACCGGGAATGAAACGCAGAATTCCCCTTAGAAAATGCAGTGGATGCGGAGAGATGAAACCCAAGAAAGAATTGGTTCGTGTAATCCGCACTCCTGAAAATGAAGTTCTTCTTGATCTGACAGGGAAGAAAAACGGCAGGGGCGCTTACATTTGTCACGATACACAATGCCTGGCAAAAGCAAGAAAATCTAAGGTGTTGGAACGATCCCTGGAGGTTTCGATTCCCGCAGAGATTTATGAACTTCTCAATGAGGAGATGGCGCAGGAAGAAAATGATTAACAGAGTATATTCCATGTTGGGAATCGGAAGAAAGGCCGGAAAAGCATTCGGAGGAGAATTCAAAACCGAAGAATGCGTTAAGGGCGGCAAAGCGCATTTGGTTATCATTGCGGAGGATGCTTCCGAAAATACAACAAAAAAATTCAAAAATATGTGTACTTACTATGAGGTTCCCTGTTATGTATACGGAACCAAAGAGGAAATCGGTCATGCAATCGGGCTTGAATTCCGGGCATCCGTGGTAGTCACCGATGCGGGAATTGCAGCCAAAATTGCAGACTATTTGAAATGTGGAGGTAACTTGAATGGCAAAAATGAAAGTCCATGAATTAGCCAGGGAACTGGGTGTTCCCAGTAAAGATATGGTATCCTATCTTCGCGAAAAGGGTGTAGATATCAAGACACACAACAGTATTATCGAAGATAAGGAAATCAAAATTGCTGAGGACTTTTTCGGTAGACCCAAAAAGGCGGAAACTGCTGAAAAGAAGCCGGCAGCCGATGCAAAGCAGAGAAAGCAGTTGTTCGATGCAAACGGTAACCCGATTAAGCGTAAGCTGGATGCAAACGGTAAGCCCTTACCGATTACCGAGCCGGTATTTGATGCGGACGGAAAGCCTGTTCAGATTCGCAAGCCCTTACAGCTTTTTGACGCAAACGGCAACCCGATTAAGCGTAAGCTGGATGCAAACGGTAAGCCCTTGCCGATTACCGGCCCGGTATTCGATGCGGACGGAAAGCCGGTTCAGCTGAAAAAGCGTCCGAATGAAGCAGGCGAAAAGGCGGAGCCGGAAAAGAAGCACGCTGCAGTCGAAAAGAAG
The DNA here is from genome assembly GCA_002479645.1 of Lachnoclostridium sp. UBA7482. Lineage (GTDB taxonomy): Bacteria > Bacillota > Clostridia > Lachnospirales > Lachnospiraceae > ISDg. The sequence goes on from DLOO01000051.1 coordinate 85,003, forward strand.
CCGGAAGCGCCGGAGGCACCCGTTGTTGTGAAAACAGAAGAAAAGAAGCCGGAGGCACCCGTTCAGGAAAAGAAGCCGGCAACGGAAAATGCACATCCGGCAGGGCGTCCCCGCGACGGTCAGGGTGGTGGCGAGAGAAGACCCCGCGACGGCCAGGGCTATAACGGAGACAGACGACCTCGCGACGGCCAGAACAATGGCGAGAGAAGACCACGTGACGGTCAGGGTTATAACGGGGACAGACGACCTCGCGACGGCCAAAACAATGGCGAGAGAAGACCCCGCGACGGTCAGGGCTATAACGGAGACAGACGTCCCCGCGACGGCCAGGGCGGCGGCTTTGGCGGTAATCGTCCGAACAGTCAGGGAGGCAATAATGGTTTCCGTAAGCCGGCAGGCGGTCAGGGAGGCAATCGCGGCGGCTTTGGCGGCGGCTTCGGAGGAGGCTTCGACAAGGATAAGGACGAAGAGAAGAAGCCTTTTCAGAAGAAGAACGATCACAGAAGCGCCGGCGGCAGCATGAAGGCTGAGCTTGGCAAGGAAGTGACCAAGGAGCAGAGAGCTGCTGCATTTAGCGACCGCAGTCGTGATAAGAACCGTAATTCCAGAAATTTTGATAATGAAGAGGATTTGAAGAAGTCAAAGAAGAAGGACCCGAACCGTAAGGGTGCGTTTATCATGCCGAAGCCGGTAGCCCCGAAAAAGGAAGATCCGAATGAAATCCGTACCATTGCGATCGGCGAGACAATCACGCTCAAGGAATTGGCTGACAAGATGAAGCAGAATGCCGCAGCAATTGTCAAGAAGCTTTTCCTTTCCGGCAAGATTGCAACCATCAATACGGATTTGACTTTTGAAGAAGCGGAAGAAATCGCACTGGAATACAACTGTATTGTGGAAAAAGAAGAAATTGAAGACGTTGTCGAGACCCTTATGATGGATATGGAAGATGATGAGGCAAATATGGTCAAGCGTCCTCCGATTGTCTGCGTTATGGGTCACGTTGACCACGGGAAAACCTCCATTTTGGATGCAATTCGTTCTACCAATGGTACCAGCCGTGAGGCCGGCGGTATTACCCAGCACATTGGCGCTTATATGGTAGAAATTAACGGTGAAAAGATTACCTTCCTGGATACACCGGGGCATGAGGCGTTTACCACAATGCGTATGCGCGGCGCGAAGTCTACCGATATTGCCGTTCTTGTTGTTGCTGCCGATGACGGCGTTATGCCGCAGACAATCGAGGCAATCAACCATGCAAAGGCTGCGGAGGTTCAGATTGTCGTTGCTATGAACAAGATGGATAAAGAAGCCGCCAATCCGGATCGCGTTCTCACCGAACTTTCTGAGCAGGGTCTTGTAGCCGAGGCATGGGGCGGCGACACCGTTGTTGTTCCTGTATCCGCTAAGACCGGCGAAGGTATTGAACAGCTTCTTGAGATGATTCTCCTCACTGCCGAAGTTTGTGAATTGAAGGCAAATCCGAATCGCCGTGCTCGTGGTATTGTTATCGAATCCAAGCTGGATAAGGGACGCGGTCCTGTTGCTACCGTATTGATTCAGAAGGGTACCCTTCACGTCGGCGACAATGTAGCCATTGGTTCTTCTTACGGTAAGGTTCGTGCAATGATTAACGATAAGGGGCAGAAGGTAACTGCTGCAACGCCTGCGACACCGGTTGAGCTTCTTGGTCTTGACAGTGTTCCCGGCGCGGGCGACACCATGGTTGCTACCGAGAACGAAAAGGAAGCAAGAAATATCGCGGAAGCTTTTATTGCACAGAGCAAAGAGCGACTGCTGGCTGATACCAAAGCGAAGCTTTCCCTCGAAGGTCTGTTCGATCAGATTCAGTCCGGCAATATGAAGGAACTGAATATTATTGTAAAGGCCGATGTTATGGGCTCCGTAGAAGCAGTGAAGCAGAGCCTCCTGAAGCTTTCCAATGAAGAGGTTGCAGTACGCTGTATCCATGGCGGCGTAGGTAATATCAACGAGTCCGACGTGATTCTTGCAAGCGCATCCAATGCGATTATCATTGGCTTTAATGTTAAGCCGGACAATACCGCAAAGGATACCGCAGAACGTGAGAATGTTGACGTTCGCCTCTACAGTGTCATTTACAACGCAATTGAAGATATCGAAGCAGCAATGAATGGTCTGCTCGATCCGATTTACGAAGAGAAGGTAATCGGCCACGCAGAAGTACGCCAGCTGTTCAAGGCCAGCGGTCTCGGAATTATTGCCGGGTCTTATGTGCTTGACGGTAAGGTTGTCAGAAACTGCAAGGCAAGAATTACCCGTGACGGTAACCAGTTGTTTGACGGCAATCTTGCATCCCTGAAGCGTTTCAAGGATGATGTTAAGGAAGTTGCTGCAGGATATGAATGCGGTCTTGTATTTGAAAAATTCAGCGACCTTCAGGAAATGGATTCCGTCGAGTTTTATGTAATGCAGGAAGTGCCCAGAAAGAAGAAGGCTTAATTTCTGCAAAGAGTAGGTAAATATGAGAAAGAACAGTATCAAAAACACTCGAATCAATCAGGAGGTTCAAAGGGAGCTTAGCTCCCTCCTCCTTCGAGAGGTAAAGGACCCGCGAATTGCACCAATGACCAGCATTTCCGCAGTTGAGGTTGCACCGGATCTGAAAACCGCTAAAATCTTTGTCAGTGTTCTCGGCGATGACGCAGCAAAGGAAAATACGATGAAGGGCGTAAAAAGCGCCGCACCGTTTTTGCGTTCACAGCTTGCTAAGAACCTGAATCTTCGCAATACTCCGGATTTGCATTTTGTATTGGATGATTCGATTGAGTACGGTATTCGTATGACTAATCTGATTGAATCCATGCATTTGAACCAGGATGAGGAGTCTTCGGAGGAAAAATAGAAAGTCCTTTGGGATTTTGAAAGAAGGAATGAAACGTATGAACGTTTTAACAGAAGCATTGGCAAATTCCGAAAAAATTGCAATTGTCGGACATATTCATCCGGACGGAGATTGTGTCGGCAGTTGTCTGGGACTGCGCCGGTATCTGAGCGATAATATGCCGGAAAAAGACGTTACGGTATATTTGGAGCCGATTATGAAAAATTTGCAGTTTTTGCACGGAAGCGATATGGTTTCTCCGATGGAAGATGCCGCCGGATTTGAAGGTGATTTGTGTATTTCCATGGATGTCAGCAGTACAGACCGTCTCGGCGAGGGGATTCATGCATTTCAGAATGCGAAGCGTACGCTGGTAATCGATCATCATGTGACGAATCCGTTATTCGGCGATTCCAATTGTGTGGATAAAGAGGCAAGCAGTTGCTGCCAGGTTCTTTACGAGCTGCTGGATGATGAGAAAATATCCGGAGAATGTGCGGAGGCTTTATATACCGGAATTGTTCATGATACCGGTGTATTCAAGTATAGCTGCACCAAAGAGCGCACGATGCAGATTGCCGGCAGATTAATGAGCAAGGGGTTGAATACAGCCGAAATTATCGATCGCAGCTTTTATCAGAAGAGCTTACTTCAGACAAGGGTTATGGCTTTGGTTGTATCCCGGGCAGAGATGTACCTCGATAATCAATTATTCCTTGGAGTTTTGAAAAACGAGGATATGCAGGCTCTCCATGCGACAGCGGCGGATTGCGACGGTGTAATCGATCAGCTTCGTCTTGTGAAAGGAGTCGAGGTTGCGGCATTTGCCAGAGAGGACAAACCCGGAACCTTTAAGCTCAGTCTGCGGTCAAACGGAACTGTTGACGTGTCTGCAATCAGCAGTTTCTTTGGCGGCGGCGGACACCGCATGGCGGCAGGGTTTACTGTATCCGCCGAGTTGGAGGATATCAAAAGTCAGCTGACCGCTATGATTTTATTACAGCTGTAGAGGTTTGCTACACTTGTAGTTGTATTTTGCCTACAAGTGTAGCACAATATATTGCGTGAAGTATTTACGAAGATGGAACTGCAATGGAGTAAATCATGAACGGAATTATTCTTATTGATAAAGAAATGAATTACACTTCCCATGATGTGGTCGCAAAGCTTCGTGGGATTTTTCATCAGAAAAAGATCGGGCACACAGGGACGCTGGACCCCCAGGCAACCGGTCTTTTGCCCATTTGTCTGGGAAATGCAACCAAGGTCTGCGATTTGCTGGCCGAAAAAGAAAAGGAATATATTGCAACCATTCGGTTCGGTATAACAACCGATACCCAGGATATCTACGGCGCAATGATTTCCGAAGAAAAATCAGCGGTAACGGAAGAACGGTTTCGTGCGGTTTTAGAGAAGATTGTCGGGGAACAGGAACAGTTGACCCCGATGTTTTCTGCCAGAAAGGTAAACGGTCAAAAGCTTTGCGATCTTGCACGCCGGGGCATTGAAATCGAGAGAAAAACAAAGAAAATTACGATAAAAGAAACCGAGCTGCTGGCATTTGATTATGGTTTGCAGGAGGCTGTTTTCCGAGTCGTTTGCAGTGCGGGAACCTATGTCAGAACGCTTTGCCATGATATGGGGCAGGAGCTTTCCTGCGGCGCCTGTATGTCTGCGCTCCGCAGAACGAAAACCGGTCCGTTCTCCATTGAAAATGCAAGAAAAATCGATGAAGTTGCAAACATAGTTCAAGCCTTTGGAGAAGAATCGCTTTTGATTTCCGCCGATTCGTTATTTATGCATTTACCAAAAACCGACGTAGTCGGAGAAGAAGGAAAGCGTTTTCTTGCCAATGGAAATCCGCTGCGGGCGGAGCATCTGAATCAGTGGCCCGACGGACAGTTTCTGGTCTATAACGAGGGGATTTTCACCGGTATTTATGAACATAAGCATAAAAGTGAAAATATTGCAAAGCCGGTAAAATTATTTTTTTAGCTGCTGCATGGAGAAACGGAGTTTTGAAATGAACATCATAAAGCATACATTTGAATTTCAAATGGAACCCAGTGCGGTTATGCTTGGCAAATTTGACGGAATTCATCTGGGGCATCAGGGGCTTTTGAAGCGTATGCAGGAAGAGAACCTGCCGCTGAAAAGAGGAATGATTACCTTTGATTTTCCGGCATCGGAAGCAGGCAGAAATTCCGCCTTGCTTTTTACGGAAAAAGAGCGGGAATTTCTTGCAGAACGGTGGAATATAGACTGGATTGTTCGCCTGCCTTTTACGGACGAGCTTCGCCGCATGTCGCCGGAAACATTTTTTTACGGCATTCTGCTGAAAAAATGCTGCGGAAAGGCTGTATACGTTGGCTCTGACTATCGGTTCGGTTACCAAAGAGTCGGAGATGTGACAATGCTTGCAAAGCTTTGCAAAGAAAACAACGTCCACCTCTCGGTTGTTGATGAAATTTGCTATAAAAACGACAAAATCAGCAGCTCCCGACTGCGGGAACTGCTGCGGAGCGGTAAAGTGGACGAGGCAGGCGAACAATCCAGTCTATATTCCACCGTTCTGCAAGAAATTCCCGCTCTTTTTCCGTAAAAAGCAA
>DLOO01000066.1:0-5217 GCA_002479645.1 Lachnoclostridium sp. UBA7482
CTACTCTATTGACTATAGTTCAGGTTGTAAAATACCGCATGATTGAATATCGCCGTAAGCTGTGCGTGTATCGTCCTCAAATAATCTGCGGAATAGGGCTTCCCTTTCTCGTCCCGGTATGCCATCAGTTCATTCTGCCACGCAATCACATCCTTTGCTTCAATCTCCGCAATCTTGCGGTTTTGCAAGTCCACTTAAATGCTCCACGATATTGGGATTCCAATGTATTATGGTTGTTAATTCATCGCATGGAAATTTTGCACATAAACCACAAAACCGAACATTATGCTTCTTTACACAAGCATGAATTTTACACTGACCGGATTCAGACCACTCCGGCACATAACCATCAGCTTCTATGCACCCCTTACAAATTCCATCTATCTTTTTTTGACATCCTACACAACACTCTCCACAAGCTGTAATAGTTGTAAAATCAACCTTTTGTTCTATTGTTATGTCCTCCTAAATAAATTTTTTCTAATCAGCATTTTCCACCCTCATATATCACGCGGCATTCGTCAAATGGAAATGCAAGCATTTCCGCTTGACTCATTGCTCGCGCAAATCAGCAAGGTTTTTCTTATGCCATTGATGTAATTATTCAGTGCGTGATACCTAAAATGTTGCCAAATCGTTGCCAGCACTTAAACAAATTTGCTTGCAATCCGCATAAATACTAGGTTCTTAAAGCCCATTTCATCACTCGAACTCAATCGTTGCCGGCGGCTTTCCGGTACAGTCATACAGTACGCGGTTAACACCCTTGACCTCATTTACGATACGGTTCGTTACCTTACTGAGGACTGCCCACGGAATCTCGGCTGCCTCGGCAGTCATGAAGTCACTGGTCATAACGGCACGAAGGGCAACGGCGTAATCATAGGTTCTGAAGTCGCCCATAACGCCTACGGAACGCATGTTGGTAAGTGCTGCGAAATACTGGCTAAGTCCCTCAACGCCTGCCTTAGCGAGTTCTTCACGGTAGATAAAGTCTGCATCCTGTACGATACGCACCTTCTCTGCGGTAATCTCGCCGACAATTCGTACACCAAGTCCGGGACCCGGGAACGGCTGACGGTATACCAGGTATTCGGGGATGCCGAGCTCCAGTCCGGCTCTGCGGACCTCATCCTTGAAGAGCATACGCAGAGGCTCAACGATTGCCTTGAAATCCACGCAATCCGGAAGTCCGCCTACATTGTGATGAGACTTGATGACTGCGGATTTGCCAAGACCGCTCTCAATGACGTCGGGGTAAATGGTACCCTGAACAAGGAAATCTACGGCGCCGATCTTCTTTGCCTCCTCTTCAAACACACGGATGAATTCAGCTCCGATAATCTTACGCTTTGCTTCCGGCTCTTCTACTCCTGCCAGTTTCTTATAGAAACGCTCCTGTGCATTTACACGGATAAAATTCAAATCATAGTCTCCGTCCGGACCAAATACTGCCTCAACCTCGTCGCCCTCGTTCTTACGAAGAAGACCGTGATCAACGAAAACGCAGGTCAACTGCTTGCCGACTGCCTTGGAGAGGAGTACCGCTGCCACGGAAGAATCCACACCGCCGGAAAGTGCACAGAGTACCTTGCCGTTCCCGATGCGTTCACGAAGCTGTGCAATGGTTGTCTCCACAAAGGAATCCATTTTCCAGTCGCCGCTGCAGCCGCAAACCTTGTAAACGAAGTTAGAAAGCATCTTCATACCCTCGCGGGTATGCATAACCTCCGGATGGAACTGTGTCGCGTAGAGCTTACGCTCGGCACATTCCATCGCTGCATTCGGGCATACATCCGACCAACCGGTACGAACAAAGCCTTCCGGCAAGGCTGCGATGTAGTCCGTATGACTCATCCAGCAAATGCTCGTGCGGCTCACACCCTCAAACAAATTGCTGTTCTCTACAGTTACCTCCGTCTGACCGTACTCGCTGACCGGTGCCGTAGCAACGGTACCGCCAAGCTCGTATGCCATCAACTGAGAACCGTAACAAATTCCGAGAATCGGAATACCCAGTTCAAAAATCGCCTTATCATAATGAGGAGACTCCTCGAGGTACACACTGTTCGGTCCACCTGTAAAGATGATTCCTTTCGGATTAGCTGCCTTGATTTCCTCAAGACTCATGGTGTACGGCTTAACCTCACAGTACACATTGCATTCACGAACACGGCGGGCAATCAGCTGATTGTACTGTCCGCCGAAGTCCAACACGATAACTAATTCTTTTTCCATTGCCGTGTTCCTCCCGACTGCTATTTTCTGTATCTTTTCAAATATCGGAAACCCCTCATTTATCGTACCGCTGCGTTCCCTATGCCTCGGCGCCGCTCTCCTTTTCGGCGTCCTTCGCACGAAGGAACCGGTTTCGACTCATCTTATATAATTCGGTTGCTCGGATTGTATCCCGAAGCTCGCCCATCAGAAAATTGTGGTACGCTTCCTTATCCTTACAGGTTGCTATCGCACGCTCAATCATCGCCTGCTCTGCCTCATTTATCGGCTCAGGGCGCTTTCCACCGCGCTCCTTCTTCCCTGCATTTTTCTTTGATTTAAGATTCTGTGCCGCCTCACTGCTCCCTATATCAGTACCATCGGTCTGTGCAGCTTCCTCTGTCTCCAAAGTAGGGATATCCTTTTCTGCCTTTGGTAACAAATCCTTATATTCCTTGTTTTCTACCTTTGTCGTCTTTTCAGAACGAACCTCCGGTGTCTCCGGCTTTGTGCCTTCACTGACCGTGCTTCTTGTACTGCGGCGAATACCAAGCTCCTGTGCCAGTTCCGCCACACTCATCTCGTCCACATTAACCTCGGCAGCAGGCGTCTCCTTCACACGCTCATGCCGTCTGCGCTCCTGCTTTGACAAAACCGGCTTCTGCGCGTTTTGTTCTGCCCTTACAGACTTTGCAGGCTTACCGTCATCGTTCGTAACCGACTCCGCTGCTTTTGTTACCTTCTCCGCGCGCGCCTGCCCGTCCCGCCGCTTATTCCTGTCCCGGTTTTCCTCTCTGTGTCTTCCGGGTTCGTATTTGCGGTCACGACTCTGTGCATTGCCGCGGGAATAACTTCTGTTATTGTTTTCTGTCTTACCGCTCTGCTCTGCCTTCTGCTCCGGTTCACTTCGAGTGCTGCGCTTTGCTTTGCCTACGCGCTTACCCTTTTCGTAAACCTCATGCTCTGTCGTATTTTCCACCTGCGGTTCCTTCTTATTGAGGAATCCGAACAAGCTGCCTTTACCTGCCTGCGCATCGCGTGTAAGAACTTCCTTGATGTCCTGCAGTCTCTCAATGGTATAGCCGGTCATACTCTGCATCTCGTGAATGGCAGGCTCATATCCTTTATCCTTGGAAATAATGTAAAATGCCTTTCCGGCCTTCTTTGCGATATCATAGCCCATATGTACCATGATAATAAAATCCAGCGCGTTTTTACCAATCTGGTCATTGGTAATCAGTTCCACTGTCGCGTTGCAGTGAAGAATGGCTTCCGCCTCAATCAGGGAAAGCTTGGAGCACTTCGGTCCGAGGAAAATTTTTACGTGATCCTTCTCATTCAGATCCAGGATACCGTTCAGGCCTGCGGTGCTTACGTTCTCAAAATCAATATAAATGATTCGCTTCATAGATGTTTCGATTCTCCAATCAATATTTGACGCTAATTTCGTCCAGTGTCAGATAATAGGATGGGAGAAATTCCTGCACGAAGATATCCGCTTCCGGCACCTTCATATTGCGAATCGACTCTTCAATTGACTTTTTTGCGCTGTCAAATTCCCGATTTCCGGCCTTACCCTCTTCCACGCATTTGATTAATGCGGAGATTTTGTCGGCAGCCTTCACAATCTTCCAAAGCTCCTCTTCCCCCGGCTTACGGAAGAACAGTCCCTCATAATCCGGACGCAAATCCTCCGGCAGAAGTTCTAAGAGCGATTTTGCCGCCCGGTCTTCGATGTCATGGAACAGCTCCTGCATCTCTTTGCTGTAATACTTCACCGGGGTTGGCATATCGCCGGTAATAATCTCGTTGGAATCATGAAAAATCCCGATAACGGCGGCATGCTCGGGGTCATAATTCTTCCCCAGGCGGCGATTTCCGATGACGGCCAGGGCATGGGCTAACATGCTGACCTCCAAAGAGTGCTCGCAAATATTCTCCGATTCGGAATTGCGCATCAGTGCCCAGCGTTCGATGTATTTCATTCTGGACATCATTGCATAAAAGTGACTCATGGTCTCCTCACCCTCTTGTTCCTGTTTCTTTTCTCTTTTCTGCTTTTGCATATCCGCCCTTACTTCTTATCGGCCAGATAGCTTTCATTTCTTTTCTTGTCGCGCTCCAACTGGAGCTTCAGATACTCACCGGTAAAGGAGCCCTCTGCCTCCATTACCTCCTCCGGCGTTCCCTTGGCGATTACGGTTCCGCCGCCGTCGCCGCCTTCCGGTCCCATATCAATCAGATAATCGGCCGTCTTGATAACATCCAGGTTATGCTCGATAACAACGACGGTGTTGCCGCCCTCTGCCAGACGATTGAGAATCTCAATCAACTTGTGCACATCGGCAAAATGCAGGCCTGTCGTCGGCTCATCCAGAATATAAATGGTTTTACCGGTACTTCTCTTGGCAAGCTCTGTTGCCAGTTTAATACGCTGTGCTTCGCCTCCGGACAGCAGAGTCGAAGGATGACCGAGACGAAGATAGGAAAGACCTACGTCATTCAATGTCTCAATCTTTCTGCGGATGGAAGGAACATTTTCAAAGAATCTTACTGCTTCTTCCACGGTCATGTTCAGAACCTCGCTGATGTTCTTGCCCTTATAGGTGACCTCAAGCGTCTCGCGGTTGTAGCGTTTTCCGCCGCAGACCTCACACGGTACATACACGTCGGGCAGGAAATTCATCTCGATTTTGTTGATGCCGTCACCCTGACAGGATTCACATCGGCCGCCCTTAATGTTGAAGCTGAAACGTCCTTTGGAATAACCGCGCATCTTTGCTTCCTGTGTGCTGGCAAACAAATCGCGAATCTGGTCAAANNGGTTGCCGGATTGGAGCGCGGGGTACGTCCGATTGGGGACTGGTCGATGGCAATCACCTTATCGAGTTTCTCATCACCGAGAATGCGGTCATGGTCTCCGGCAATCGTTCTCGCACGATTCAGTTTCTTCGCCAGACTCTTATAGAGAATCTCGTTCACAAGCGAACTCTTTCCCGA
>DLOO01000066.1:5292-5498 GCA_002479645.1 Lachnoclostridium sp. UBA7482
CAGCCAATCCTTTGGTTTCCTTCGTTCTACAGGTGTAGGAATAATCAGCTTGCCGGACAAATACTGCCCTGTAATCGACGTTTCCTCAGCCATAATATCCTGAATCGTTCCCTGGGCAACGAGCTGTCCGCCGTGTTCGCCGGCTTCCGGTCCGATGTCCACAATCCAGTCTGCCGCCCACATCGTATCCTCGTCATGCTCCACCA
>DLOO01000066.1:5594-6366 GCA_002479645.1 Lachnoclostridium sp. UBA7482
CGGAACCGATCTGCGTTGCCAGCCGGATACGCTGGCTTTCGCCGCCGGATAAGGATGCTGTTCCGCGGGACAATGTCAGGTAGTCCAGACCAACGGTCTTGAGGAACCCGACTCTTGCGCGAATTTCCTTCAAAATCTGTTCCCCGATTTTCTGCTGCTGACTTGTAAGCGTCAGATTCTCCATGAAATCATAAAGATTCCGAACAGACAAATCACAGACGTCACTGATGTTCATGCCGCCGACCGTAACTGCAAGCGCTTCTTTTTTGAGCCGCTTGCCGCCGCACATCGTACAGGGCGTAAACTGCATGAAGGACTCATACTCCGCTTTTTGGGATTCCGAAAAGGTCTCTTTGTATTTGCGCTCCACATTCTTAATCAGACCCTCGAAGGCAACCATGTATACGCCCTCGCCGCGCTGACTCTTATAGCGAACCGCAACCTCATGGCCGCCGGTACCGTACAGCAGGATATTCCTGATATTCTCCGGGTACTGTTCAAATGGGGTATCCAGGGAAAATCCGTACGCCTCGGTTAATGCATCCAGTGTCGCTCCGGTGAAACTTCCTTTCGTTGTGCAGGACTGCCAGCCGCTTACCTGAATGGCTCCCTGACTGATGCTCAGGGAACGATCCGGAATCATCAGCTCCTCGGAAAATTCCATCTTGTAGCCAAGACCGGAACATCCCGGACATGCACCGAAAGGATTGTTAAAGGAAAAGGTTCGGGGCTCCATTTCATCAATGGGGCCGCCGCAATCCGGGCAGGCGAA
>DLOO01000037.1:0-135 GCA_002479645.1 Lachnoclostridium sp. UBA7482
CATCAAAATTTTACCCCGCAAATTTATATTTTCTTAAATTCGCGGGGCACTTTCCTTATCTTATTTGCGACAGATATGAACGGCAAACCCGTCATATTCTCCTTCCAGATAGATGAATGTCGGATTGCCTTTTTC
>DLOO01000037.1:243-1146 GCA_002479645.1 Lachnoclostridium sp. UBA7482
CAATAGACTCATCGCAGAAATACGCAATCGGAGTTTCTCTCGTCTCAAAGCCAAAGGCATTTCCGAACAATGCGGCCGTCTCGCTTGCCGTATTGCCGCACGGATTGATACCGACGTGTTTAATCCTAAAGCCAAGCATATTTTTAACTGCTTCCTGCGTCAGCTGTTTGATTTTCGCAAAATCCCCTTTATTTATCAGATCGCTGCTGACCATCCAGCTTCCGCCGCATGCGATTACCTTCGGATAATCCAAATACTCTGTCAAATTCTGCGCGTTGATGCCGCCGGTAGGCATAAACATCATATTACCGTAGGGTGCTGCCATTGCCTTAATCTTTGCCAGGCCGCCACTCGCTTCCGCAGGAAAGAATTTCACGACGTTTAATCCCAGCTCAATTGCCTGTTCAATCTCGGTAGGGCTGGTAACACCGGGTGTAATCGGCACACCGACTTCCTGACAGTAACGAACCACTTTCGGATTGAGTCCCGGGCTGACAATAAACTTCGCACCGGCTGCANNACTGCCACTGCATCATCTACCTGCTGCGTGGTAAGTACCGTTCCGGCGCCCACAAGCATCTCCGGAAATGCATTTGTCATCGCTACAATTGCATCCTTTGCCGCAGCAGTACGGAAAGTCACCTNNGGAGTCCGCCCTCGCAGAGTGCTTTTGCAAGCGGAATCGCATCCTCCGCACGTTCAATTTTCACAACAGGGATAATCCCAATTTTCTGAAACTGTTCCAAAACAGGGTTCATAACTCATTCCTCCTCAGAATTGTACCTTCATATAATAAGCACACGAATTTGTTGTATTATTTGAACAACCCGGAAATATCCAATGCGAATGCATTTACCGGATTATGACTATATATAAAAGAAAGAAATGCATTGTCCGCAATCA
>DLOO01000037.1:1208-29277 GCA_002479645.1 Lachnoclostridium sp. UBA7482
TGGCAATATGGAGAGTGCTGCCCGCTCCGGCAATTCGATTAACCGAATTCAGCACGGGCAGTTTCGATACAAAATTAAGCACATTTGACACAATTATCAGTGCAATCAAAGCACAGAGAAAGACAACGACATACACGGCGCATCGAATAATGATTACCGCAATTGTTTTGGAGATATATTCCCCTGCAGCCTCTGCTCCTACTTTTTCATAGTTTTTCTTCGTATTGTGCTTTTCCAGCTGTTTCTTGATTGCATCCGGAAGTTCTAATTTCTGAATATCCGACTTGGCAGCACTCTCCATATTGCCAAGTTCCTCTAACTTCAAGGCGTCATAAACATGGTCGGCCACAGGGTTCATAACCGCTTCCTGCTCAACTAAAACATTGGAAACCACCGGTCCGACCATCGACGCAATGATAAGCGCGACGATAAAAGAGCACAGATGAAAAACACTCTTCACAAATCCCGCATGCCATCCCAGACCAATACAGATGGCTGCAATTGCCGCAACAAGAATCAATACCCAGTTCATAGCATTCCCCCTATTGTCCTTCTTTTCCCTTTTCACCAATCAGACGAATTCGCTCGGCAAAGGTTTCTCCAACAAGCAAATACGCTTTTCCGCCATCAATAGAATAAATCGCCTTCACATTTTTTGCAAGGGAAGTGTTCAGCTTCTCTGTTCCGCCAATTCGGTAAATATACATCTGCAATTCATTGTAGAGTACAACTTCACTATCAAATATTTCAAATCCCTCGTATCCCTCGGCAGCCTCTCTTTCATCGACAACCTTTCCTTTTGTGTCATAAAGTCTTACCATGCATTTCCTGCCGAGTTCCTGCTGCTCCAGCAGGACGCCGATATACTGCTTGCTGTACGTAATATTTGCAATTTTTTCTTTAACCTCTATCGTCGCCGTTTTCTCCGGGATTTCCTCCATTGAAAAAATATCAAATCCGTTTTCTCCAAATGCCACACAGGTATTGTTATTGATAAACTCAACATCTGCGTATAATACATCCTCATATTTTTCCAAACCAACTAATCCATCAACATAGTTTTCACCAATATCGCCAAAATTGTAAAAGGTCAACTGGCTCACAAGCTTTTCATTAACAAATTCCACATAAGAGGTTACCAGCTTTGTGCCGTCTTTGGAAATTGCAACATCCACAGGAAATCCGCTGTTTGCAACCAGAGTATTCATCTCCACAAGGCACTTACCATCTTTGCTGTAAAGAGCAATATAATCCTGCACCCCATCGTCCATCAGAACCGCTACGACTCCCTGTTCCGACACGGTCACCTTCTCAATCGGATAATTCGTCGTAATCGGATGCGCCGCCCCCGTACCGTCAAATATGTACAGGCTTTTCGCATCATAATCCGCAACAACCGCACTATTCCCGCAAACATCACATACAGGACTGCTCATGCTGTAAGAAACATTCCACAATGCCTCACCTTCCTTGCCGATAACCGATGCGCCGTCGCGTGAATAGCGGAAAACACCGTTTCCAAGGGCAACATAGCCCGCGGAACTATTCATCTCCAACGTAATGCTTTTTTCAACATCATACGTCAGATAGGTCTTGTTTTTGTTTTTTCTAATATAAAGGGCAAGAATTACCAAAAGGACAACCAAAAGGACTGCACCTATAATCAGAAGATACTTGATTTTCTGTTTTGTAGTTAATGTCTTCACTTTTTCTCCTATCTGCTTGCCACCTGTCAGCGACACTGTACTTTTTCAATCGGTTAGCCGATTGCTTATCATTTTTTATTATACCATATATTCCGACCACGTTTCCACTATTTTTTCGTCAGGATTTGCTTTGTGAACAAACGAACCGCCTCAGCAACCTGATCCATATTATGGTATTGCGAATATACAAAAATAACAAGCAAAATCACGAACACAAATCCGGTAGTAAACGTGATAACGGAAAGCATCGAACATTTCTTCAATGGCTGCGCAATCTTCTCAACGCCTGTCTGCAAGCTGTCGCGTCCTTTTTTCAAGCACTGCGCCACCTGCTCGGAAACAGAAGCATTCCCATCCTCACGAAATCGCGTTCTGATTGCCTCTGCCGTGCGATCCCCGATTGTCGGCTCTTTATTCTGCCAATGATGTTCCACCATGTATTCCTGCATCGGCAGATTGCGTTCATAAAAAACGTAATATCCGTTCAGAGGCTTTCTGCGATGGGCATTGATACAAAAATCAAGGGTTTGCTCGTATAAGTTATAAGTAGCCATGCACAATTCGCGATCGCCAAACCAGGATTTTCCGATTTTTTCATACTCAAGCTCGCCTCCCAGCAAAAAAGCCGGAAGCTGAAGCATCCACCCAAGAAATTGATACTCCGGGAAATACATACCCTGCAAACGCAAGATTTCATCATTGATCAAGGGACTGTTGTCCGCTTTCAGACACTCCTCTGTCAGTTCTGCTTTTGCAGCGCCATTCAGATACCACTGCCGGCTGCCGTCAACAAATTCCACTTCACCGAAAATCGCTAACAGGCAACCACTCTCCACCGATTCTTCCCCCAAATGCATCAGATAACTGCTGACATAATCCTCAACAAAAATATGCTCATCAGCATCGGGATGTCCAACCTGACGAAAGCAGCTTGGCGGCTGCTTCCGTTCTTTATAACAAACTTCCAGCGCCGTACACATGGTCTGCTCCCGGTCGTCACTGTCGTTATCACACAAATACTCCATCATCGTCCTCCTCCATGTTAAGCTTTTCCCAAAGCATAGCATGAATAGCGCGGAAATATTGTCAAATCAAGACGTGTCCACCGGAAATACCTATTTATGATTGACAGCATTATCAAATATATTTTTCGTATTTCCATAAATTTTGTTTTTTCGTATTTAGAAAATTTAATATGGGTGTATTTTTTCCGGAAACGGCAATAATCATAGCAACAAGGCACAGAAAGGTGTATCTATGGCAAAAAAATCCCGCAAAAATCAAGTCTTTTATTTTAACGCACAGGATCCCTGCGCAGCGATTGAATTCGGAAATGTTTTCCGGGGACTGTTAAATCGTTACAGTTCCCCTCGCAGGGACTTGATTTTTCTATGCATCGGCACAGACCGCGCAACCGGAGACTGTCTCGGCCCTCTTCTCGGCGAAAAACTCGAGGAAATGTCTCTGCCTTTTCCGGTATACGGCACACTTCAGCATCCCGTTCATGCACAAAATCTGAAAGAAACCATTGAAGCCATCCGATTGCAATACGATAACCCGTTTATTGTGGCCGTTGATGCCTCTCTCGGGACAAGCGAGCATATCGGTTATATCACCCTGGGGGCAGGCTCCCTCAAGCCCGGTGCAGGCGTTGCCAAACAGCTTCCGCAAGTCGGTCAGCTGTTTATCACCGGAATTGTAAACCAAATGGGTCATGCAGAGCAGTTACTCCTTCAGACAACAAGGCTTCACCTCGTAATGCATTTGGCCGGGCTGATTTCGTCGGGCATATATTATGCCCTTGCGACTCAGGAAGATTATTGCGAATTGAACAGCTAACTTAGAAAGGCCGGATAAACATCCAGCCTTCCGCCTATAATTCGTTCCTTCCTTCGAGTGCACGCAGCAGCGTAACCTCATCAATGTACTCCAGATCACCGCCGACCGGCACGCCGCTGGCGATTCTGGTAATCTTAATGCCGGTAGGCTTGATAAGACGGCTGATATACATTGCCGTCGCCTCTCCCTCCAAGCTGGAATTCGTTGCGACGATTACCTCGTCCACGTCACCCTGTAAGCGAACAAGGAGTTCTTTCAGTTTAATATCATTGGGTCCGACTCCGAGCATCGGGGAAATCGCACCATGAAGCACATGATATACCCCTTTGTACTGACCGGTTTTCTCATAAGCCGCCAAATCTCTCGGATTCTCAACCACCATGATGGTACGATGATCCCTCTTTTCACTGGAGCAAATAGGACACACATCACGATCCGTAATAGTAAAGCACTCTTTGCAATAACGAACGTTTCGTCTCGCATCCATAATTGTCTGCGTTAAATGCTCCACCTGTTCTACAGGCAGATTTATCATATGAAATGCCAGTCGCTGCGCAGATTTCGAGCCTATTCCCGGCAAATGTCCCAGTTCTTCGATCAATTTACTGATATGTTCACTATAATATTCCACGTCTGCCCACTCAATTAAAAGCCAAATCCGCCAAGACCGCCCGCGATATCATTCATCATTTCACTGGACTCTGCTTCCATGTTACGAAGCGCCTCATTGGTTGCTGCCATAATCAAATCCTGAAGCATTTCAACATCATCGGGATCCACAACCTCGGGAGCGATTTCAATTCCGACAACTTCCTTCTGACCGCTCACACGTACCTTAACGGCACCGCCGCCCGCAGCTGCCTCCCAAATCTTGGTTTCAAGTTCCTTCTGCCTTTCCTCCATCTGACGCTGCATTCTCTGCGCCTGCTTCATCAGCTGATTCATATTTCCCGGCATTGCTCCCGGAAATCCACCTCTTTTTGCCATTGCCTCTCTCTCCTTTTATTCTGTTTCCTCGATTATAATATTTTTCAAACGCTGATTTAATACGGTGATATCTACATATTTCCGGATAGATTCATCCTCCTCCAAAAGCTTCATCTCCACTTGGACGTCCTTCCCCGTCACACGTGCAATCAACTTTTGAATCTCATACTTCTTTCCTTCCGTATTCATCAGCGTATAATCGGTCGCATTGTCAAAAACCAGCAACAAATGGTCGTTCTCCGTCACACTGGGGCGACAGGCTTCAAGCACCGTACGTCCCGGCTGCGGAAACTGTCGCGTCAGGGCTTTCCAATCCCCGGCTACAACCTGTATATCTTCCGAAAGTGCTTTCGGCAAATCCACCGGCTCCGGCTCTTCTACTGCCATCGGCGCCGCTGCTGCCGCAACACCATTCTTCTTCAGACCGGCAACTTCCTCCTCCAGCAGGCGAATCCGGTCCAGTATACCGGAATTATCTGTATCGGTCTGCGGACGGCAAAGCCGAATCAATGCCATCTCAATAACAACTCGCTTCTGCGTCGAGAAACGAAGCTGGTTCGTCAATTCGCAAAGAACCTCAATATATCGCATCAACTGGTTTGTCTCAAACACCTTGGCTTCATGCATCAGCAATTCCATCTGTTCTGCCGAAATATCAAGTACGGAAGCCATATCCTGTCCGCCCTGCGCTAACAGAAGATTTCTCGCATACCATGTCAAATCAACAACAAATCGGTTTAACTCCCTGCCGGTTGCAATAACCTCTTCGAGCACATGAATACTCTCCGGCACATTGCCCTGTCGGATACGACGCAGCATCCTTGCAAATACTTCAATATCAACCGCGCCGAGCACCTCCAAAACACGCGCATAAGTGATTTCCTGTTCAAAATAAAAGGATACACAACGTTCCAGGAGACTGAGTGCGTCTCGCATGGAGCCCTCTGCCAGTCTGGCAACGTAGTCCATCGCAGCTGCATCGGTTTTTATATTCTCCCGGCTGCACAATTCCTGTAATCTCGCAGAAATTGTATCCAGTTCAATTCGCTTAAAATCATATCTCTGACAACGGCTCAGAATCGTAATCGGGATCTTGTGTACCTCAGTCGTAGCAAGGATAAATACCACATATTCCGGGGGCTCCTCCAGCGTTTTGAGCAAAGCGTTAAATGCTCCGGTCGAAAGCATATGAACCTCATCGATGATATATACCTTATAATTGCCCTCCGTAGGCGAATAACGAACGGCCTCTACAATCTCCCGGATATTTTCCACGCCATTATTGGAGGCGGCATCGATTTCGATTACATTCATAGAGCTGCCGCCGGCAATGGCCTTACACACACTACACGCATTGCAGGGATTTCCATTTGCCGGATGCTCGCAATTGATTGCTTTTGCAAAAAGCTTTGCAACGGAAGTCTTTCCGGTTCCTCTGGTTCCGCAAAACAGATAGGCATGTCCGATTCGCTCGTGTGCAATCTGGTTGCGCAAAGTAGTAACAATAGGTTCCTGGCCTTTGACTTCCTCAAAGGAATCCGGTCGAAATTTTCGATACATTGCCGTATATGCCATCAGCCTAACCTCCCGTCACACAAATATAGGTTCAGTTTATCACACCCCGATATAAAAGGCAAGACGCAGAAACAGACATCCGGCTCCCGGTATTTCGCCTGTTATCAGGATTCTCTTCCCTTTTTATGAATCCTCCTCAAGCATCACAATTTCCAAATAATCAAACGGTATCTCCTCTGTAAAATTATCCCGGGAAAAACGCGTTTTTGAGCGTCTGCGAAAATCCCGGATATTGTTCTCAAGCCAAATCGGTTTCGCCAGGTCAAATTCTCTGCAAACCTGTTCGATTGCCCGAAACACCTTCTTAGTACGGTTATCTTCAGCAGAATCCTCAACCACCATATCCCGCAGCAGCTTCGCATCCTTCCACATCTTCGCCCACATCCGGAACATCTCTTTATCTCCTATACTTTCTCGGTTTACGATTGCGCCAAACGGGACGAATCTGCTGCATAACGAAATACAGCGCCCCACCGAAAATAAATCCTCCCAGATGGGCGGCATTATCGATACCCTGTTCCCCCGTAAGGAGCGAATAAAACAAAAATACAACGAAAATACCCATTCGAATCAAATTTTCCTGCCGTCTCAGGTAAGGATTCATCACAAACATCATTACCATTGCTCCCGCCACGCCGTACACCGCACCCGATGCGCCGATGGACCAGGTATATTGTCCGGACCAGTAATGAATCATAACCGATGCAATTGATGCAGCAATGCCGGCCAGAAAATAAAGAACCGCATATCTCACATGACCCAAATCTTTTTCCATTGTGTCACCAACCGCAAACAGTACAAGCATATTGCTGCTGATATGGCCAATATCCCCATGCAGGAACATGCAGGACAGAACCCTGTAAAATTCGTGGTTATTTAACACCGCCTGCCAGCTAACTGCTCCGCCCTCTATCAGACGATTCACCTGAAAGAGGTCTGTAAGCAGGAAAACCAATATATTTACTATTATAATGGCTATAGTAACGAAAGAATACTTATTGATTTTTCGATATAGTTGCTTTTGGGGCGCGAGTCCTCCCGCATACCCCCGTGGACGCTTTCCGAACTTCTTTTCCGTTTGTGCTTTTGCATAATTATTCCGAAAGGCATTGTTCTGTGCCCCACCGGAATTCCGGCTATCCCCTCCAAAAGAAAGATTGTTTTCCAACATCTTACGAAGACCCAGAAAATCCTCCGGCTGGTTTTCAAATACAATCAGGCGACCATACCGTTCATCGATTACCCAATACATATGGCCTTCCGCCAACTGCTTCATCGATGCAATATCCGAACTGAAAAACAGTGTGAGCATCTGCACATATTTGAAGTTTTGCTTAAAAAACACATCCTGAATCGTCGTACAGTAATTTTCATATTGTTCGCGGGTCAGTTTCTCACATACATCCCCGGCAATCAGCCACACCATCGAAACCGCCTGTTCTTCCTTGATATAAAACAGGCGCATCCCCTCTGTATGCAGTTCAACCGGTGCAAATTTTCTTCCTTCAAAATACTGTATCAATCGATTCCACATAGCGTTAAATCCCTTCCGTCACACTTCCTCAGCTATGTGAATTATCTTATCACAACTATCGGTTTTCTGCAATCGGGAATCCGGATTTCTAACGTACGCCTATCGGAGCAAAAATACAATCGCACAGAAGAATGCAAATACCATGCCTCCCTCCAAAAACAATATTCCTATCCCCCTCGGAAGGAATTGCTTCTTTTTCTCCGGCTCCAAGGCGGGAACACTGTCTGCTGCGGCCGGGATACACTTTTCCACAGTATCCATAGGCAAGGTCTCTTCTGTCTCCGCCAAACTGTCCTCCGCCGAAAACATGCGCTGCAAATCTGTAAGCCCGACCTTTCCTTCCTTACATAAAACATGAATGCTGTAGCCCCGAAAAACAGCGAGCGAGTCCGAGGAATCAAGCTGCTCAAGCACCCACTCAGACAGCTTTATCAATTGCTCGGTGATTTCCCGTCCGTAACCCGGTAAGTAACACAAATACAAATGCATGTCTCTATCAATAAACACGCTGCCCGGGGTAATACAGTAATTCTCCTCCTGAAGCAAATACCGTCTCCCCTGCATTACCGTCGTATAAATACCGAGAAAGATTTTGCGAATCATTTCGCCGCTCAGTTTTTTTCTGTTCGCCGATTCCTCAATACTCTGCATGTCCGAAATATCATAACGGTATCGCCGGACACCGGCCCGAACCGTAATTTCCAACGGCAGCAACCCTTCCGGACAATTGTATAAAAGCATTTGTTCCTCATAAGAACCCATCTCACCGCAGCTCTCAATAACCAGCCATTGCTGTTCCATGGAAGACTCTCTTTCAAACATAACTCTCCATCCTTTCATCGTTTACTTGCCAATCCATCCAAAAAATTGCGTTATTTTGTTCATAACCGTCTTAACTCCGCGGATCTTTTCTCCCGTTTGCAGAACTGTCGTCGCAATTCGGGACCAACTCGCCAGCTCGCTTCGAGGATATTCGTATCGAAGTTCCTGCCGAAAAAATCCTCCCCCTATCCCGACAAATCCAAATCCGGATGCAGGATTTCCACACACCGCAGCGCTGACTTTTACGCTATGACTGTCTACCGAAACATTCATTTCCTCAATTTCCGATACCCAGAGCCTCCCCTCTGCCTTGCTTCTGAAGTCATCTAACAGAATTTCCTCCGCATCGTCCTTGTCGTCACGCATAAGGCTTGTAAAAAAACCATCGGCAAGATACCTCTGATACAAAACATAATCCGTATCGGGGTACACATTTCCCTCTGCAAAATCCGCCCCCTGTGCCGCTGCCTTCTGCAATATCGCTTTCGCCACCGTAACATCACGCAAATACATTGCCGTATAAATCATTAAAATCAATAGAATTCCGGTAAACGGAACCAGGAATGCTGCCTCAACCGTAAACGAGCCTTTACACTTTTGCTGCATACCATCCCCCTTTTCTCAGGCAAATGCCTGCATAACAAACACCGTCAGATACCCTCCGAAGAGAAAAGGCAAGAATGGAATGGAGTCTTTTCTCCCCACCTTCTTCAGAAGAAACAGCGTAATTGCCGCGAACATAAGTAAAGCCAGTGCCGCACCGAGAATTACAATCTGCGTATATGCCCCCATGGATACTCCAAGCAGAAGAATCAAAACCGCGTCTGCCAATCCGACCGCCTCGCCGCCCCACAGGCTGATTGCCAGAAATACTACGCCAATTCCGCTCCCTGCCAGTCGCTGGGGAAGCGGAACCCGCAGATAAAAGCAGGACGCTCCCGCCAACAAAACGGAAAACAGGAGTACCCATCGCGGAAGCATCTTTGCCTTCCAATCCACAATTGCAGTTCCAAACAAATACATTCCCCACAAGACAATCCACAACGATTCCCTCATCTTTTTTCCTCCTTCGCACATTTACTGCACTGACGCATCCCCCTGCCTTCTGCTTCACTCCTGGAAATGCTGTTAATGTTTTTGCTGATTTCCCAACAATTCGCTATGGTATGATAACTGGTTCCATACGAAGTAATAAATACATACTGCCCAACCGCCTGCTTTTTACAAATCTTACACGGATAATACATTGCTCCTCCCGCATTTCGCTGATTTGAAATCTCTATATACGGCACGCGTCTCACGTCCACCTTCAAGTATGTGCAATAGGTATTTGTATGGTAGACCTCTCCTTTTTCCGTAACATATACACGTTCCTCCTCCGGATCTGTATCTTCGTATTCGCCGCCAACGTCATTCCCGCGAAATGCCCTTGTTTTAACGCGCTGTACAATTCTGCTGTCTCTACCGAAAAAGAAGGCGGCAGGTATTTGAAAAGTGTACGAAACCCGCAAATCTACCACTCCGTCCGCTCCGTAAATCGTCGATCCGGAGAAATCAAATCCATTTTCTTTTCCTTTTACATATCGTACATAAGCTTCCTCCTCCATCTTGTCTTCCATACACATGGCTAAATAAACCGAATCCGTAATATTACCGGCTAATCGGTCAAACCCCAGCTCGGAAAGAAGAGAATTCTCCTTTTCGTCTGCCTGTTTGTGCAAATACCCATGAACCGCCCCATAACGTGCCAGTTGGCTTCCGATTTCATTCAGTTTGCTCTGGACAACCAACTGCAGCTGCATTTGCAGAAACAGGCAGAAAAAAATATATACTGCGTAAAATGACAGCGGAAGGACAAAAGAAGCCTCCACGGTCATACTCCCACGAATTTTCATATGTTATTCTCCATCTTCTTGTAAAACAAGGCGTTCTGCCCTCAAATGGCTGCTCCCAACGTACCCCGGAGAGAGAAAATAAAAACTGAATACAAGAAGCAGCCATTTGAAGGCGGAACGCCTTCTCCTAATATCCGATTGCCGCTTTTTCCACGAAGCTCCATTTGCCCTTGCTTCGCTTTGCGTTGCCGAAGGAAACACGTGAAAACAGCGGCTCTACGCCAATAGTCATTTGGACTCCAAAGCTGTGCAGACACCTTGACAAGTAAAAATTCCGATCATAGCAGGTGCGGATATTCTCCTGCATCACATCCATCGCACGGTAGCTCAGACGCTCCCGATTCACAGCCATCATCAGCAGCAAAAGATAATCTGCATATTTCAGGCAGAATCCGCTGCCGCTCTGATACGCCTTGGCTCTGCTATGCAGCGCACTTTTCGTCATCGCAAAGGCTTCCTCTAATTTAATCTGCATAGTCCCCGACAACACAAGAAACGGCACCGCTTTCCCCTGCAATATCTCAACAGTCTCTAACAGCGCATTCTGGACGGCACATGCAAAAAGCATTACATACTCGCAAACTACAATCAGAAACGGAAGCCCCAGCCCTCCGACAAGCTCGGTAGCAATGGCGGTTGCCTCACTCTGCAAGGACGAATCCATCAAAACATGCGCAAGATTCAATGCCATCCGAATTCCAAGAATACTGAGCGCCGCATCCCTCGCATTTATTTCCGGAAGTGAAACGTCCNNGTATTCCTGCTGGTAGTACAGGGCTCCTTCAGGCGTATGTTCCGTATAATTTCCGAAATGTGTTCCAATGTAAGAAACAATCAGCAGCTTCTCGCCGATTTGTTCCACGGATTGTTTCAAAAAACCACTGATTCCTTCCATTGCACCGCTGGACAGATAATCTTCCATAAATTTCGTTTTCTTCAAATCTTTTTTTGAAATATCCGGAAAGCGGTACAAGGACGTTTCACTTCCGGAAATACATTTGGACGGAAGTTCATCGCAGACCAATGCCCGATCGGACAATTCTTCCTCACCGGTAAACAGATAACTGTCAATACCATTTAACAAAAAGTCACAAATTGCTTTCCATGCATTCTTATCTTCCTTTACAACCGTTGTCCGAATGTTGCTGTAATCCAGTTTCAGCCCTTGGAAGCTATATTCAAGAGCCAGTGCTTCTACCTCCCGCATCGTTATTTCCCAGTTTCTTCCCCCGATTTTATGGCACTCATCATATAGGGAACTCATCTTCGCCAAAAGCGCTCGGTTATCGGATACCGTCCTGCGCATCTTAGCAAAATCATAACTCCCGTTATCCAATGTCATGCCGGCATATTTCTTCATCTCGCTCAACTCTTCAAGATATTGCTGATAGATGGAATCACCAAGAAGCTCCCTGCCGTTTTTCAGCATTTTCTCAAACGTTTCCACCATGGGCTTCACTTTCTTCTGATACTCCAATAGGCGATCCAGTGACGCAATGGCCGAGTCGCACGCCTTTGTGCAGCTTCCAATCAGAAGCTTAAGCTCCATCTCCTTCTCCGCCAGTTTTTTTGCATTTGCATCCTTTTCTTTTCCGGTACCCTGTTCTGTCAACTCCTTTAATTCAAAGATGTGCCCGAGTAATCGGTTCACGTTCACATAGCTGTCTGATAAAGCCGCATACATCCCCTTATGATCCACTCCGACCACACTCTGCGAAATGCTTCCCGGAACCATTCGTTTCACAAAGGATGCCCCGCATACCAGATTCCCCCTGGAATCCACTACGAAGCCCTGCGGGCAAACCGGCGCTCCGTCAATGGTCTGCATCAGAACAATCAGTTCCTCATCCATATAGGAAAATTCCTGCTCTGCTGCCATTTTTTCTTTTAGAATGCCGCTCGACGCCGATGACTGATCAAGCAAATGCACGGCATCCAATATGATTTCCGTCACATTGGCAATCCCGTTAATCGCGCCCTCCTCCATCATCTGACGTTCCATAATCTTGCCTCCGCCATCCATGAGTCCCACCGGATTTGTCACCCTTACTTCATCAATGGAATATCCCGGTTTCAGCGAATTGGGTTGTTTTGCAACGGTCGAACCGTTGCCTTCCAGAGGGTTGACGGCCGCTGACAGGTATTCGTTCAACTCTCCGGCAATATCCTCCTGAAACAGTCCGTAAATTCCATATTCCTCAAACAGCGGTTCGTAATACTGACCGAGTACTGCCTGCAGAGAAGTCTGTAAATTCCAATTTGCCATCGTGTGTACAGCACTAATTCGTGCTGATTCCAGTCCGGTAAGAGTCAGTGAAATAATCAGGAACAGTACCATCGCCAGCATCACGGAAATCGATCCGCGGCATCCTGCGTTCTCCGCCCGCATTGCTACTGCACAATAGCGCCGGAGTCCGCGTTAATCGCGTCAAATGCGCTATTGATAATGGCGGTAATCTGGTTTTTGAAAATCAGCACCAGCCCAATCAAAATCACGAGAATCAGTATAATCTCCACAACGCCGATACCGGACTGATCTTCACGAAAACTCTCCATAGCTTCCTTCATTCTCTGTAACAACAAATTCATACCTTTCTCCTTCCTGTGGCTTTGCCACATAAACCTTCCTTCATAAATAATGAACCGGTATGCATAACCTCATTTCAAAATGACATAAATGCGGGCACCATCACGATGAGCAGAACAAGAATCAGCATTCCCGCCATGGGCAGCAGAAGCTTCGTTCCGGCCTCCTCCCCCATCTGTCGCGCATGTTCCTTCCGCTCACACATGGCTTCTTCGGCTTCCTTACGAAGCAGCGGAATAATACTTCCGGTTCCTTTTTCCAGATTTTGCACAAGCACCGAACTAAAGCGAAGATATACGATTGTCCCACAGCGTCTGCCAAACTGCGCATATGCTGTTGCCTCCGGCATTCCAAGCTGCAGCTGATGTCTGGTCTTAATCATTTCCTCGTAGGCATAACGCTTTTCTTTCGAGTTGCCGTATTTCAGGTAATCGTTCACTATACGCTCCCAGGCATACCGAATTGTCATTCCGGCTTCCAGCAGCAGCGTCAGCTTGGTGATGACATCCGGGTAATCCCGCTGCATTTGTTCGCTTCGCTTTTCCAACTGTTTGCGGTGTTCACCGACCTTTGCCAGTAAAACTGCCAAAATCCCCAAACAGGCGACGCCCAACAGCATAGCAGGCGACACCGAGGACTCCGTAAAAAACCGCACCGGTTTGTTATCCACGCTTTCCGGCAATCGAACCGTTTCCTCATACCCCTGTTCTTTCAGACTCTCGGCAAGCGCACCCTTTATCGTTTCGCGTTTATCCTCTTCACCATCGGCTCTTCGGCACACGACAATCGGAATCTTCATCGTGTCCCTCCAGTCACCGTATACGAATTCCGCAGTCAGCACCACCCCCTTCGAGTCCTCTTTCAGTGCTTCCCGGTGTAATTTCCCGTCAAATCCAATCAGAGAATAATCCGTACTATACCAATTAACCGTAAACGGAAGCCCCGCAATTTTTGACGGCAGCTGCAAATCGCCGACAACCTGCTGCAAATTATCATTTTCACCAAGAATTGTCTCCGGAAGACGCTCTTTTTGCAGTAACCACTGTCTTCGGATTTCTTCCTCCTTCCATTGCTTTTGCGGCACCGTAAGCGATATCTCATATCGTGAATCCTCCGTCACCGCAACCAGACGATTGACGCTCTTCCCCGNNCCCCTCCTGCGGGCGTTTCAAATCCGTAATCTCCCGCCCGTCAAAGACCCCCGCCGCGCAGCAGCCTCCTACAAACAGAAATACTGCTGCCACAACTGCCATGACCACTGCTCCCTGTTTGCAGTACTCACGCCTCTGCACAACCCCAGGCTGTTCATTGACGTACAATGCCTGAAATTCAGCCTCCTTGTCCTTCCAAACGCCCAGGCGCCGATAAAATGCTTTTACCCCCAGATATTCCAAATACCCGGCTGCGTGCCAGCCCCTGATACCGTTTTTACGCCCGAGAAAGTAACTCCCGACCAGTACGGCAAGCGCCAGAATGCCCAGTCCAATCAGTACCATACGCACCTCCTTAATAGCCAACCTCCGCAAGCTTATCTGCTAACCGACAACAAACAATATAAAGCACAAACACCGTTGCCATAACCGCCCTTCCGACAACTCCTGCGTACAAGGGTGCAAGAAAGCCGGGGGAAAACAGATGAAAATACAGTAAAATTCCGTACGGCATTGCCTTCATGATTCGTACCTCCATCTGTTTTGCCAGCAGAACCGTCCGAATTTCCCTCGCAACCTCCTGTTTTTGGTACAAGGCGGCAGTTGAAGAGCGAATTACCCCGATAATGTCACCTCCGGTTCTCTTCGCTATCAGGAACACTTCGGCAAAATTCCGGACGTCTTCCACATCACTGTGCTCCCCCATTTCCATTACCAAGTCCTCGATGTTGGCGCCATTGGCCAGCTGGCTTTTGATATTGCGAAAGCTCCGAACAATCGGCGCGTCCTTCGGAAACATAACCAACAAATCATCCGTTGCCTTGATAAAGCTGTTTTCAATGCTGTAACCGGCCTCCAGGGAAGCAAGCACACATTGCAGTCCGTCACGAAACTGCCCGGCAAATTCCATTGCCTCCCGTTCTTTCCTTCGTAACCGTTCTCTGCGAAACTCCATGCCAAAAAACGGAACTAAAACCAAAAGGCTCCATAAGGAATAAAAGAAGAGGTATGCCGTGAGCAAACACAGACCTGCCTGCTTCAGACAGAATTTCCCTGTTTCTTTTCTCATAACCATGCCGCCTTTTCTCCCGCTGCTAACAGCTTCTGCACATTGCAAAGCGGATTCCCGGTTCTTCTCAGGCTTCCCCGAATCTTCCCATTCTCGTCCTCACCTTCCTCGCAGAATTCAAACAACGGATTGATTGGAATCTCCCCTGCAACGCAATCCCGTACCTCAACAATGCTCAGAACCTTTCGCGTCCGATCCCGCAAGCGTCCCAGCTGAATAATGATATCAATAGCGGAGGCAATCTGCTTTCTAACGGCAACTAACGGAATTTCTTCTCCGAGCAAGACCATGGTTTCCAAGCGGGAGAGCATGTCCGCCGGTGAGTTGGCATGTCCGGTGCTCATTCCGTTGTGCCCGGTGTTTAGTCCCTGCAACATATCAATACTTGCTGCGTCGCGCACCTCGCCGACGATAATTCTGCTTGGTCTCATACGCAGCGACGTCTTAATCAGATCCCGAATAGAAACCTCGTGCTCGCCTTCCACATTGCTATTACGAACCTCCATTCGGACAAGATTCGGAATATTATGAATCTGCAACTCCGCAGAATCCTCGATTGTCACAATCCGCTCATTTTCCGGTATGTAATCGGAAAGTACATTTAAGAAGGTGGTTTTTCCTGCCCCTGTTCCACCGCTGACAAAGATATTGTAGCCTGCCCGAACAAGACTCTTTAGAAAATCCGCGGCTTCACTTGTAATCGAACCAATCTCCAGTAATTTTTCCATGGTAATTCGCTCCTCCGGAAATTTACGTATCGTCACAATCGGCCCGTTCAACGCAACCGGCGGCAGCACGATATTGACACGGGAACCGTCCTTTAGACGTGCATCCACAATTGGATTTGCATCGTTCACAACACGATTCACTCCTGCGGCAATCCTCTGAATGACGTCTCGCAGCCGCTGCCCATTGACAAATCGAAATTCCGTCCGGTAAAGACGTCCGTCCTTCTCGGCAAATACCGCATCCGGCCCGTTTACCATAATTTCCGTAACGGCCGAATCCTCCAAAAGCTCCTGCAGCACATCCATTTTTCTTAATCCGTTGAAGATCGCCTGCTTAAGCCCTTGTCGATCCGAAACAGCCAGATAGTTTTCTGCCCAGTACTCCCGAATCGTCAGCTCAATCACCAGAAGCAATTCCTCGTCTGTCAGCTCCCGTGAGACATCCGCCGCACGAATCACTCCTTCCGTCAGACAAAGCTGCAATTTCTTCCATTCATCCCACTCCATGACTATCCCTCCGCAGAGGGAAGAAGCTTTAGAATCTGCTCCTTTTCCCAGTTTGCAAATCCACGCGGCGGCATTTCCGTAATTTTCTGCAAAAAATCATTCACGCACTTCCGTTTCCAGCTTACGACCTTTGAATCATTCTTATCTCCGATAACTATCACTCGGTTGCAGGAATTTACCAAAAATTCCCGTGCGCTGCAAATCTGTCCGAAATCAACCGCGAGGTATCGGTAATTCTCGCACGAAAGTCCGTTCAGCAAGCATGTCCATTCCTCCGCTCCCCACTGCCGCAAATCAATACTGTCCGCCATCCCGGCTGCCGCATCCAATTGTCCGATTCGGACAAATGCAGATTCCTTCCGAGGCGTCCACCTCTCCTTGTATTCCTTTAGCAAATACAGCAATTCGGAGGCACCCTGACTCCTTCGCAGCGGCTCCGGCAAACCGGGATACGGATCAAGCGACAGGAACAGCGTCTGCCCTCTTTTTGACAATTCCTTTGCCAGATTCCACGCAAGCCCCGTAGTTCCCACACCTCCGCAGGGAGAACAGATTCCGTAAACGTACACCGCCTCCGTTTCCCCCGCTCTCCCGGTATCTTCCGGAAAATGCGTCCCTTCCGGCGGGGGCTTACAGGGATTTTCCCCTTTCCTGCAATTTCTGCGAATGCCGCTCCCTCGCTGAAAACAGGTCATCAAGTGCTCTGCAATCTGCTCCGCAGGCTGGTACATAAAAATACCGGTATCGTCTTCATCGGAAACTGCCTCCTCCCGAAGCCATGCGCAGACGACACTTCCCTCTTTTCGATAATCCGCCTGATACCATTCCTCCTGCAATGCTTCATCAATCAGCATCAGGGTCGCATCGGTACTGCCCTCCCATGCAAAAAAATCAGACAAATTCGGGAAACAGGCTGCCTGCCACTCTCGAAACTGCCCCCGGCACAGCGTATCCGCCAAACGGTGCATATACGTCTCCTGGCAACAAATAATCCCCAATATCTTTTTCATGCCTCCTCCTTTCCGGCAAACGATGCCGCCGGCTTTGTTGTGGCGTCATCTTACCGCCGAATTCCCGGCCGAGTCAACTCAAAAACGAAAGTTTGGTAAACCTGCCATCCCCCTTTCCCGAGCCTTGTGCAACCTGCCCTCGGCAAACTGCACAACCGAAAATGACCTTGAAAAAATACTATATAAAAACCGCCGGAATTATTTGTGCACTTTTTTCTTCTGCCTTTCACATCATCGTATTTCCGGAAAATTTCTTCACGCACGAATAAAGCCACATCAGGACACACCCATAGCGGAACAAAAAACCTTCCTGCGTCCGGCACTCGCTTTGCCGAAACTCGGCAAATCAGGTACAGTTCACAAGAAGGTTTCTTCTTATTCTCTCATTCAATTATTCACATCAAACGGGCATTCTCAGCCGCAGACCTCATATTTTCGGCGGGGAGACTATTTCTCCTCTTCTGCCCTGCGTTCTCTTGAGAACATCCGGCATACCCACCTATAGTAGCCTGCATCGATCGACTTCTCTTCGCCCGGAAGCATACGCCACTGCCAGTTAGTGCCAACCGTTGCCGGGTGATTGATACGTGCGGAATTGTCCAAATGGAGGAAATCCTGCATCTGGATAATAACAACATTTGCAATACTCTCGTAAAGCTTGCGAATCATCTGGTCGTGAAGCTCTTCGGTACGAAGAATCCCAAAATATCCCTTCATCCAGTTGATTTCCCACTCCTGACAGTTCTTGAGGAAACCGGCCAGCGTCTCATTGTCATGAGTTCCAATGTATGCGATACAATTCGGATTCTGATAATTATGCATCAGATAGGGGTTGGAAGAATCGCCTGCCACGCCAAACTCGATAATTTTCATGCCCGGATAACCGCACCGTTCCATCAACTCGGTAACCGGCTTGGTCAGAATGCCGAGATCCTCCGCGATAATTTTAGCGTTTCCGACGGACTCGTCAATGACCTTTGTAAGCTTCTCCCCCGGTCCCTGCATCCACCTGCCGCCCTTGGCGGTCTTACATTTGGCGGGAATGGACCAGTAGTTAACGATACCGATAAAGTGGTCGATACGGATAACATCGTAAAGCGCCGCATTAGCTCTCATGCGCTCACGCCACCACTTGAAATTCTTGGATTCCATAACGTCCCAACGGTAAATCGGGTTACCCCAGCGCTGTCCCTCGCTGCTAAAGACATCCGGCGGAACTCCGGCAATGCTCTTTGCGTTACGAATCGCGTCAAGCTCAAACAAATCGCTGTGTGCCCATGCATCGGCACTGTCCATGGAAACATAAAGCGGAATATCGCCGATGATTTCCACGCCCTTTTCGTTGGCGTAATCCTTCAGCGCATGCCACTGTTCAAAGAACTTAAACTGCATGAATTTCTGGAATTCCATTGCTTCTGCCAGCTCTTCCTTCGCCTTGGCAAGCGCCTTCGGCTTGTGGCAGACCAGATCCTTATCGTCCCAATCCTGCCAGCCCTTGAAATCCTGACTTTCCTTAATTGCCATGAAGAGGCAGTAGTCGTCAAGCCAGTATACGCTGTCCTTGCAGAATTTTACGAATTCAGCTGTCTCCGCGTGCCTGCTTCTGGCAAATGCCTTCTTGAGCACGACATAACGNNTGCCATACTGTGCGCCGTAGTCAACGTAGCGAGGCTCGGTACCCCAATATCCGGCGTCCACCTCCGCCTGCGTAAGCAATCCTTCTTTAATAAGTTCATCCAAATCGATGAAGTAAGGATTTCCGGCAAATGCGGAATAAGACTGGTACGGGCTGTCCCCGTAGCTGGTAGGCCCTACCGGCAATACCTGCCAGTAAGAATGTCCCATGCCGTGGACGAAATCCACAAAATCATATGCCGCCTTGCCTACGGTACCGATACCGTAGCGGCTGGGCAGTGAGAAAATCGGCATCAGGATACCGGCGCTGCGTTCCCACTGTTTTTTCTTCGGTTTCTTTGTCATACTTCTTTCTTTTCCTCCTGCATATAGCCTTCTATATGGCTCCCCAGTTTTTGCTCAAACTCCGCATCAATATCCTCTGCAAAATCAATATCCTGCAGCTCATCCTTCTCGTAGGCTTCCCGATCCTTGGCCTCTTCAGCCGCAGAAATTTCCGCCTGTTCATCCAAAATCGCCTGAAGGGAATCCTTCTGCACAATTCCCGTCTGTGACAACGGGTCTGTAGGAGCATCCTCCTCCGAAACAACCACTAACGGCTGCGTGCCCGCCAAAGTATGTCCCGGGACTGCCGTTACATCCTCACGGGAATTCAAATCCACCGACATCGTTGCGGGAATCTGCTCTCCGGTAATCGGAACAATTCGCTGACAATGTCCGGCAACGCGCTTACTGTAGGTTCCCACCAAAATACCGTAACCTGCGCTGCAAAGAACCTCTAATACATCCAAATAACGATCGGCATCCTCGCCCTCCAGACATGCCGTCGGCTCATCCACCAGCAAATACGCCGGGTGATGCACAATGGCGCGAGCGGTGCACACCAGCTGCTGTTCAAGAACCGTAAGCTCATGCGGGAAATACTTGCCCTTTCCCTTTAATCCAACTGCCCGCAGAGCTTCTTTCGCCATCTTCTGCTTTTTCTTATTGCCCTTAAACCACTGATGGTGAAGGGGCATCATGACATTTTCGTATACATTGTATTCCGAAACAAGCATCGGCGCTTTCGTAATCACGCCAAGCTTCGTATGACGGGCACGCGAACCGCGGAACAGCGACCCGCCGACAAATTTCTCACCGTCAATCAGGCACACTCCGGAGGTCGGACGGTTCAATCCCGCCAACACATTCAGTAACGTACTCTTACCGCTTCTCTTCCTGCCGACCAGGGCAACCAGTTCCCCGGGTTCTACCGTAAGGGAGAGGTTGTTGACTACTTCGCATCGTTTTTTCCCGTACCCAAAGGAGCAGGTTATATTTTTTGCTTGTAAAGACATCGACTACCTCCTTCCTCTGCGGAACATCTTTCCGTAATCCGCAAAAGCAATACGGAGAAGAATCAACAGACCGGGTACTAATACAGCAATTGCATTCCAACGAATCAGCTCACGCCACGATACCGCTGTGATATGAAGAATCCGGCAAATCAAATAACTGAACAGATAACCGAACCCTACCGAACCGACGAAAAGCAGAAGCATTTCAACAACAAACAGCAGCATGATTTCCAGTGTGGAGGTGCCGGTAAGCAGAAGCATTACAAAATACTCCTGCGTCGTTCTGCGTTTGAAAAGGAAATACAGTAAAACGACAACCAGACCGGTCAAAAACAACGGCTTACCAACCTTTTGCAGCTTGCTTACGATGGTTTTGACGTCGTCGCGGAACAGAATCCCCTTCGCATTTGACGCTTCGCGAACACGATACCGGGAAATCGGATCATTGCCCTCTTTCTCCAGATGAAAATTCTTCCAGGACTTCTCAACGATACCGCTAAGCTCTCTCTGTGCTTCATCCGCCGTCAAATCGGTACGAAGATACGCACTGTTTTTCATGAAAAGAACGGTATAAAGTTTGGTTCTTTCTGCAAGATTATACGAGATGTCCGGACTCATCGTCGCCACCGTATTTTCCGGAGCAGCTCCTTCCGGCGTAGGCGTCGGAGTCGCATTGGCCGCATCCTTCGGCGGCTGGTCGGCATCCTTTGACGGATACATCTGCGCGTAATCGAACTGCACAATACCGACATAATCGTCAAGACAAATGTCCTTACCGTCAACACGATAGGTCATTCCTTCCGGGAAAAATCCGACACAAGTGCCGCTAAGTTCCCCCACTCCGCAAAGATAACCTAACGTCTTACCAACCGAAACACCTTTCTTCTGATAATTATTTCCAAGGAAAACAAAAGTCATATGGTAAGTATTTTCTTTATCAAGGAACTTGCGGAACCATTCCTCAAGGTTTTCATCCGCGCGAAGAGCACGGTCAAACCAAATTGCCGCTACCGGTGTATAGGTCTTTTCATCCTTGACAATCGTTTCCCCGTTTACGACGCTTCCCTCCGGCAGAAACTCACCGGAAAGATAAATCGGAGAAAGATAGGTTTCATCCTTTACGGGCGCCTCTCCGTACAAATTGTCCATATTCATCAGCGGACAAAATACATACGAATCCAGACATACGGACTTTCCGTTTATCAACATGGAAGCGCCTTCCTCCAAAAAACCGGTAACTACTGCTTCCGTATTGCCATAGGGGACACGCATCTTCAGCGTGTCGCCGACTTTATATACTTCGTTCTTCTGATAATCCGCTCCGAGCATGACATAAAGACTGTTTATGTAATCGGTCGGATGGCGGAACAACTCTTCCGCATACATACCGAGTTTTGCATCCGCTGCAGCCTCCGCGTCAGCCCAAACCGCCTTAACCTTCGCATAGGTCGCGCCGTCGAGTTCCGCATTCTGTTTTGCGCTATTACCTTCATCGACAACCATACTGCCCGGTCCCCGATAGTTGCGAATATAGACCGACTCCAGTGCAATCTCGCTGTAAGTCATCCATTGTGCCGCATGCAAAGCCTGATTGAACTGCATCTCCGCCTTCACATCAATGGGTTCAACCTGTGCCATACCATCGGTTGTTCCAACCAGCTTAAATGTACGTTCGGTACGTTTCGGCGAATCGGAATAATCTCCCGGAAACGCACGTCTTAACTGCCCTTCCAGGGAAATGCGGAAAATCCATACGGCCGAAGCTGCAATTAACCATAGAAGCACCAGGAAAAACAAGTGCTTTTTTGTTTTCATCGAAAATCGAAATTCCCTGTGGAATCGTCCCATAGCCCCCTCCATCTGATAAAAAGTAGCGCAAATACAATTACCTTCCGCTGCGCCCCATTTTCACATATACATCATATAACACTTATGCTGAAAACACAAGAATTTCAGGGAAATGTAATATAAATGTAACATTTCCCTGAAACTCATCTTTCGTAATACTTCAATTCATCAGCAAATCGGCGCGCCTGCGGGCATCGGCTTCTCAGGAGTCATCAGCGACAACTCCCCATCCTCATTTTCCGCACACAAAAGCATACCCTCGGAACGGATTCCGGCGAGGGTTGCAGGTTTTAAGTTCACAAGAACCATAACCTTCTTGCCAACCATTTCCTCTGCACGGTAAGCCTTCTTGATGCCTGACACAATCTGAAGCACACGGCTTCCGACCTTTACCTGGGAAACAAGAAGCTTTTTGGACTTTGGAACCTCCTCGCACTTAAGAATCTGTCCAACCCGGAACTGGAGGGAATCAAAGACATCATAGGTAACTTCCGCCTTTGGCTCGATATCCATCTCGCCGTTATCCTCGGTGGATGCCTCTGCGGGCTTAGCCTCAGCCTTCGGTGCCTCGGCAGCCTTGCCCTGCTTTGCATTTACTGCTGCGATGCGAGCCTGTTCCTCTTCGTATTCCTGCTTCTGCTTTGCCTGAATCTCCCGAACCTTCGGTTCGATTTCCTTCCAGTCAAGACGAGCGAAGAGAATTTCCGGCTTCTCGGTTACACGGTTACCACTTTCGCCAAGACCGAAGGCAGCAAGCTCGTCGATACCGCGAAGACTGCAATTGAACTGTGCGGCGATACGCTCTGCGGTCTCCGGAAGGAAGCTCCCAAGAAGACTCGCGCCGATGATAATTGCCTCGCTCAGATTGTAGAGTACCTCCCGCAGACGCTCCTGCCTGCTCTCATCCTTCGCAAGCGCCCAAGGCATGGTTTCGTCGATATATTTGTTGCAGCGCTTAAATACGGTGAAGATTTCACCGATAGCATCTGCCACACGAAGCTCGGTCATCTTTGCCTGAACCTTACCGGCAGCAGCAAGAACAGCCTCCTTCAATTCCTCATCAACAGGTTCGGTAACGCCGGTTCCGGTTACGACGCCGCCAAAATACTTGTTGCTCATGGAAATGGTACGATTTACCAGATTTCCGAGCGTATTTGCCAGATCGGAGTTGGTACGCTCAACAACGAGCTCCCATGTAATAATCCCGTCATTTTCAAAAGGCATCTCATGAAGAACGAAGTAACGAACCGCATCCACGCCAAAAAGATTTACCAAATCATCGGCATAAATAACATTTCCGCGGCTCTTGCTCATCTTCTCGCCGCCCTGCAGAAGCCAAGGATGACCAAACACCTGCTTCGGAAGCGGAATATCGAGCGCCATCAGGAAAATCGGCCAGTAAATGGTATGGAAACGGATGATGTCCTTCCCGATAAGGTGCAGGTCAGCCGGCCAAAATTTGCCGAAGCTGTCTGCGTTGCTGCCGTCTGCATCATAGCCGATACCGGTGATATAGTTAGTCAGCGCGTCAAGCCATACATAAACAACATGGCGATTGTCGAAATCTACCGGAATGCCCCACTTGAAGGAGGTACGGGACACACACAAATCCTGAAGACCCGGCAGCAGGAAATTGTTCATCATCTCGTTCCTGCGGCTTACAGGCCGGATAAATTCGGGGTGGGTGTTGATGTGCTCAATCAGGCGGTCAGCGTATTTGCTCATACGGAAGAAATAAGCCTCCTCCTGTGCGGGCTGTACCTCACGGCCGCAGTCCGGGCATTTGCCGTCCACAAGCTGTGACTCGGTCCAGAAGGACTCGCACGGAGTACAGTACAGACCTTCGTAGCTTCCCTTGTAGATATCGCCCTGCTCATAAAGCTTCTTAAAGATCTTCTGTACCTGGCGCTCATGATCCGCGTCGGTGGTACGGATGAATTTGTCATAGGATGTGCCCATCAAATCCCAGATACCGCGAATCGTACCGGCTACACCGTCAACAAATGCCTTCGGTGTAGTCTCAGCCTCCGCAGCCTTAATTTCAATTTTCTGACCGTGCTCATCGGTACCGGTCTGGAAGAATACATCGTATCCCTCGTAACGCTTAAAGCGCGCAATGCTGTCTGCCAGAACAGCTTCGTAGGTATTGCCGATATGCGGCTTACCGGAAGTGTACGCAATGGCAGTAGTAATGTAGTAAGGTTTCTTTTTGCTGCAATCACACATAGTTCTATACCTCCTGATAAAATAATAAATATCAAGTATGCTTTCACACATACACGGTACGAGTTTCGGTGGTAATCATGAAACGACTGAATTCCTCTGCGCGCGAGTGCGCATCCTCTAGGGGATTTCCTATTTTGCCGTAGGCAAAACGAAAAAGAGTTTCGCTCGCGAAACTCNNCGATTTATCGGCTGGCTTCCTTTCGCGCGAGTGCGCATCCTCCGGAGGATTTCCTATTTTGCCTACGGCAAAATAGGAAAAGCTCTCATCTTATAAAGACGAGAGCTACGCTTCGTGGTACCACTTTACTTCGCACATTGCTGTGCCTTTGCCGACTGCGGAACCGATTGGTCATACAGTCTGTCACGATAACGGGTGAAACCGGTACGACCTAAAGGCATGCCTCTCAGCCATACTGCTCCAAGACCATGTTCAATGCTCCGCTCCTCACCGCTCTCAGCATCCGCGGCTTCTCTGTAAAGGTGTAAAAGCATCTACTCTTCTCTTCAACGCATACTATTGTATTTGCTAGAGAGTGTAACATATTCGGACGCCGGATGTCAAGGGGGGTGAGACACTCCGAACCTGTTTCTTAGACAATTATTCTCTTAGTAACTCCATTGGTTTTTTATCTGATGCAACCCATATCGGTAAAAAGACGGTTATCAACGTGATAACTGCAGCCAATACTAATTCTATTATTTCGACTTTAATATTCATGTAAAGCAAATCTGTCTTGATAAAATAACGATTCTGAAACATTTGATTGTATGCTTTTATCCAAAACAAATCAATTGCAATAGACAACACTTCGAGTATTCCCAACACCATCACTGATTCAATTAACCATATTCTGGTCAAGTCATAAGCAGATACTCCCAAGGAACGCAAAACTCCGATTTTATAGTAATTATCCCGAACATTAAAAGAAAAAAACAGTATAAATAACAGCAAAAGCAAGAACAATAAACCACAAATAACTGCCATAGCCACATTCCTATACGAATGAAAATCGGCGACCTCACTTTCAATGATATTGGCTCCAAAAGAATCTATATGTATATTATTCTCCAGCAAATCATTTAGATATTGCGCGGAAACCGTCGTCGCACCCTCAACCACGATCTCGAATGCATCGGCGTAATAATTCTGTGCATACATTTTCCGAATTTCTTCAAACTGAACATCATAGAGATAAAAATCGCTCTTATCTATCCCCTCGTTGGTGATGCCGACAACTGATATCTCCGGGAAAAAATCATACAGATTCACAAAACCATTCAGCGCCTCGTTCTGACTTTTATCATAAATATTCTGAAAACCGTACTCCCCTTCTATCTGATTATCCTCAGTCAAATAAATCATATTATTAATAAAAAAATCATATGAAATAACAATCTCTCCGGATTTTTTAGGAAGATGTCCATACATAAGGTCAGCCTCCTGTAAGGCTGCCGCAGTAGAAAATGTGTTTTTTTCATCCATGGCGGTTCCCATGGTGTGCACCTGTGTCAAATCCGCAAAAGAAAGTTTAAGACAGTCTGTTTGCTCTAACAAATTTCGATAGCTGCCGGCTACCAATACCCTGTCTCCGCCTTTTTCAAAGGCACTATATATGACATCTCTTTTTTTCAAATAGCTGTCGGCCTCTTCGAGAAGTTCAGCCACATGATAATTCTCAATTCCGCATATTACCATCGGCCTCTCGTCTAAGTAAACGGTGCTCCCCAAAGAATTCGGTTCCATTCCTAACAGTATCAACATGCTATCAGACAATACGACCTCATCCGAATTCGATGGTAGTCTGCCAACTAAAGTGCTTTTCTTGCTCGCCCTCCCATCAATAATAATTTTTCCTTCCATACTTTCACTCTGTTCGCCTATAGAAATATTCTTTGTATAAACAATCTCATAGCACGTTACTGCTTCGTTTTTTATCATATTTCTGAGTTTTAGGCTGTTTTTTATCGATAAAGCTTCCATAACCCCTTTAATATCAATGCATGTAGCCTTTTCATAGGGATAAAGAAATTCTATTTTGTCCTCCTTGATATGCTTTGCAAGCGCCTTGCCCGCATCAGCCGTCAGAAGGGATACCATCATTTTTACAAAAGAAATGACTATAAGCATGGCTATAATTGTTAATATCACTTTTGCCTTTTTTACTAATAAATTTTTCCATGCCAGTCGAATCGAAACCTTCGCAGACAAATTCTTTATTATAATATTTTTGCAGTCTTCAGTTACATTCTGCACAACATTCGCATTTGTTTCATTGTGTTGGTCATCAACAATTCGACCATCAGCCATATAGAGTATTCTTTCCGAAAAAGACTTTGCCAAATCGAGATCATGCGTAACAACTACTACCAGACAATGATCGGAACATTGCTTTAGTAGTTTCATAATATTCAGGCTTGTTTCCGAATCCAAATTCCCCGTGGGTTCATCGGCAAAAAGTACCTTAGGATTCTTAATCATTGCCCGGGCAATCGCAACCCTTTGTTGTTGTCCCCCTGATAACTCTGATATTTTACGTGCCGAACACCCTTCCATTCCGACAAACTTCAATATATCATCGATTTTTTTCTCTAAATCCTCATTCTTGTTTTCTGTATTTTGTTGTTCTAAAACAATCCGAAGATTATCTAATACGGTCCACTCTTTTATCAAATGAAATGATTGATGAATAAACCCGATATAGCGGTTTCGCAATGCGTCCAGCTCTTTTTCCGAGAGAGAACTAATAGAATACGAAACCTCGTCAAGTCCACAATAAATAATATCTCCCTCTGTCGGTTTCTCATAACTGGCCATCATAGTTAAAAGCGTCGATTTCCCGCATCCGCTTTTTCCTACTATTGATACCAGCCCTTTATCTTCTAATGTAAAGGATATGCCATGAACTGCATTCACCTCAGCTGACTTTGATGTCCGATATGTTTTCACAAGATTTCTTACTTCTATCATTACCAACCCCTTCTACTCAATGTCCTTCCACAATTCATATTCAGAAATTGCCGCCATACATGGGGACATATCGTTTTTTTTGTCTTCTCTTGTAAATCTTCCTGAGGAACATATCAGTTCGCCATTCAAATAGAATAGTCCAACGAACAAATCCGATTTATTTATTGCTCGTTCATACTCAAAAAAACCCAAATCCGACAATCTCTTTAGGTCTTTTTCCCCAAAGTACGCAAAACTATATCGTTCATTTTTCGTTAAATATTCCTTAATAAGAAGATATTCATCATCAGAAATATGAACGCTTCCATCAAGGTCATTTATTACAACATACACATACGGGTACCCTTTCCGCGCTTTTAACATATCCTCCGATATCTCTTTTTCAAACCGAATCGGAATCTGCCACTC
Source organism: Lachnoclostridium sp. UBA7482 (assembly GCA_002479645.1). Lineage (GTDB taxonomy): Bacteria > Bacillota > Clostridia > Lachnospirales > Lachnospiraceae > ISDg. Next base: position 29,041 of record DLOO01000037.1, read on the forward strand.
CCAGTATTCCGCCTCCGGTCCAATCCAGATAATATCTGCCCGGTACTTTTCACGGATGACATATGCATCGTATTCGCCCGGGTACCACCCTTCCTCGCGATATCTTGACATGTCCGGTTCTGTGGTTTCCTTGTCTTTCCTGAAAAAATATACCGCCCCTAATACCAACAATCCCAAAAGAGCCATCAGGATTATTACACTGATAGTTTTTTTCATCGACAATCTCCTCCATTTTGA
>DLOO01000037.1:29425-29590 GCA_002479645.1 Lachnoclostridium sp. UBA7482
AACATATGTTTGCCCAAAAATAACCTCCTTACGTTTTTTAGAGCAATAGCCAATCGAATTATATTTTTTATAATCGTAACGAACTTTATAAAGACCGGTTTCAATATCTGAATAATCATACGCATTCACAAAACTATCCTCCACCGTGATAGATGTTCCTGCTGC
>DLOO01000037.1:29756-29943 GCA_002479645.1 Lachnoclostridium sp. UBA7482
CTGACATTCTTAGTCATTAAATAGTCATCTGCCAAATAAACTCCCAACGTCAGTGAATCTACCGGTTTCATGGTAATAACCATATCAACAGCCGCCATATATGTTTGTCCAAAATTGACAACTCCATAATAAGTATTTCCTGAATCAGTGAAACTCAAGCGGTGTTTTCCAGAATGTGCCCAACGAG
>DLOO01000058.1:0-6196 GCA_002479645.1 Lachnoclostridium sp. UBA7482
CTGCATTTGACCGGTTTATGGAAGATCGTAATCTGCCATAGGGAACCTCCAATTTCTTGATACCCCAATGATACACAAAAAGAGGGACAAGGTCAAACCTTTCCTGCATTTTTTCAAAATTCTGTTCCCATTTTCGTGTGTTCGATTGTTCTTGACCGTAATCTGTGATAGAATCTATTCGGACAGATTCTCTACAGGTTATGATTTTGGAAAAAGGAGGCGCGCATGACAAAGGAAATAATGATTGACGGACAAGACACCGTACCGGTGCGTATCTCCGTCCGCGACCTTGTTGAATTTATTTTGCGAAGCGGCGACATTGACAACCGCGTCGGGAGACGCGATGTGGATGCCATGCAGGAGGGTGCAAAGATGCACCGCATGATTCAGAAGCGTCAGGGAAGCTTCTACCGAAGCGAGGTGCCCCTCTCCGCCACATGCATCGTCACCCATGAGGAACTAAGTTTTGCTATCCTTGTCGAGGGACGCGCCGACGGTATCCTGACGCTGGGCGGTCCCGAAACAACGCTTCTGCTCGACAATCCGGCATTAACCTTTGCCAACGCACCTGCTGCCATCGATGAAATCAAATGCCTTCTCCGCGATGTGGATACCTTAACCGAACCCGTGCCGGTTCATCTCGCTCAGGCCAAATGTTATGCATATATTTACGCATCACAAAATGACCTTTCCTCCATCGCGGTACAGATGACCTACTGCTCCATCGACACCGAAAAAATCAAATATTTTACCGAATTTTATACGCGGGAAGAATTGTCCGACTGGTACTACGAAATCTGCACGGAGTATTGCAAATGGGCTTACTTCGAGCATAAGCATAAGCAGCTCCGCGACGCTTCCATCCGCAGCCTCCCGTTTCCTTTCCCCTACCGCCCGGGGCAGAAGGAACTGGCCTCGGGTGTATACCGAACCATCCGGCGCAATAAGCTGCTCTTTTTGGAAGCTCCTACCGGCGTTGGCAAGACCATTTCCACGGTCTATCCCACGATTAAAGCCATGGGCGAAGGTCTGACCTCCAAGATTTTCTATCTGACTGCCAAGACCATTACCCGAACCGTTGCCGAAGACACGTTCCGTCTGCTTTTCGAGCATGGCCTGCGTCTGCTGCCAATCACCATTACCGCGAGGGACAAGGTCTGCGTACTCGACAAGCCGGACTGCAACCCTGCCGCCTGTGAGCGAGCGAGGGGGCATTTCGACCGCGTCAACGAATGCCTGTATGACATGCTGACTACATTAGCCGCTGCGGATGAACAAACAGACCTTAAGGATATCTTTACCCGCGACCTCCTGCTTTCGTATGCAGACAAATATCAGGTCTGTCCTTATGAAATGAGTCTCGACCTGGCGCTCTTTTCAGATGCGGTCATCTGCGACTACAATTATGCATTTGACCCGGAGGTTTACCTGCGGCGCTTCTTTGCAAACGAGAAAAATGACTACGTCCTTCTGATTGACGAGGCGCACAACCTCGTGGATCGTGCCCGGGAGATGTACAGTGCCGTCCTAATCAAGGAGCAGGTGCTTGCAGCCAAACGTGCCGTAAAGGACCATGCCGGCTTCCAAAGCATCGTCCGCCAGCTTGATGCGGTCAACAAAACAATGCTGGGGCTCAAAAACCGTTGTGAAAAGCTGACCGAATTGGGGGAAATCGACGTGCTTTCGATGAATGTAATGCGTCTTCTGGGCACAATCGAAACCAAGATGGCGGAACCGCATGCCTCAATTCCGGATGACCTTCTCGACTTATATTTTGAAGCCAGGCATTTTCTGGCGATGCATGACATTATGGATGAACATTTTACGATATATGGTGATTATACGGACGACAGGGAATTCTTCGTCTGCCTGCGCTGTATGGACCCGTCGCGCCCGTTAAGGCAGTGCCTTGACAAAGGACGTGCGGCGGTATTTTTCTCTGCGACGCTCCTGCCGGTTCGTTACTACCGTGACCAGTTAGGCGGCACCGAGGAGGATTATGCCGTCTATGCTCCGTCTCCGTTTCTGCCCGAAATGCGCCGCATCCTGATTGCGCCGGATGTCAATACGCGCTACTCCCACCGAAACGAGCGGGAATTTATCAAAATACAGCAATACGTCAGAACATTCGTCGAAGCCCGCCCCGGCAACTACCTGGTTTTCTTCCCGTCTTATCAGATGCTTGCACAGCTGCAGCCCTACCTTGAGGAGCTGGGCTATCCGCTTCGCGTGCAGACCAACAAGATGAAGGAAACGGAGCGCGAGGAATTTCTGGAGTATTTTGAAACAACCGATGCCGGCGTCCGGATTGGTCTCTGCGTGATGGGCGGCATCTTCAGTGAGGGTATCGACCTGCGTGCCGACCGCCTGATTGGCGCGGTGATTATCAGCCCGGGGCTTCCGATGTTCTGCCCCGAGCGTGAACTGTTCAAGAATTATTTTGACCGAAGCGGTGTATCGGGCTTTGACTATGCCTACCGCTTTCCGGGCATAAATAAAGTCCTCCAGTCGGCCGGACGCGTAATCCGGACAATGGAGGACAAAGGTGCGATTTTATTGTTAGACGACCGATTTGCAACACAGGCCTATCAGGAGTTGTTCCCACGCGAATGGTTCCCGAACGAACTCGTTACGCTTGAAACTCTGCCTTTGGTGCTTTCTCAGTTTTGGTCGTGTCCGGCATCCGCAGACGATCCGGGCAACATCTGACGCGAAAATGCTTACTGCCGTAACGCACCTCTCCGTCCGTATGCAGGCGGAGCCGCTTCTCGGCAATCACTTCCATCTCCTTAGTCTCAAAAGTCTGCACACCGTTCTTCTTGACGTGACCGCCGGTAAGCAGCGACGGGAGCAGGGTCAGCACGCGGAAACGGGAAACGTTGTTTGCCATAACAACCGAAATTTTACCGTCTTTGGGGTCGGCGCCGGGCGCCATCTTCAGCCCGCCGCCCTCATAGACGTGATTCATAAAGCTGATAAATACCACATCATTAAAGCTTCTCGAAATTCCCTCGTTGATTATCGTCACGTGAAATCTCGGGTTCTTAAAAACCTGCTTAAATGCAATCACAAAATAAACCAGTTTTCCGAGATGCAGTTTATTTAACGCTTTCTTCAACCTCGAGCGTTCCACCTCATAGCACACATCGGCATCATAGCCGCATCCTGAGCTTCCGGCAAATCGAACGGTAACCGGGCAGGGGTCTCCGCTTTCCTCCTGGTCAGGCACATAATTATCAATCAGTTCGAGCTGTCCGACGTCAAACGCTCCGACTTCCTTGGTTTCCAACAGCTTCTTCAAAGCCTGCGCCGTTTTCCTCGGAATATTCATGCCTCGTGCAAAGTCGTTGCCCGAACCCGCCGGTATCAGTCCGAAGTCCAAAGTACCGTTAATTACCAGACCGTTTACCGCCTCATTTAACGTACCGTCCCCACCGATTACCCAAATCGTCTTCCTGTCCGGCGAAAGACTCAGTGTTCTCGCCAGTTCCCTGGCGTCTCCGGGCTTATGCGTCTCGTGAAATTCGTACTCTACGCCCGACTCGCCGAGAATCTTCTCAAGCTCTGCGCGCATTCCGGCCGCACGTCCGGTACTGGCATTGCCATTTATAATCAAATGAATCTTTTGCATATTCAGTTTCTCCGTGTATCTTATCCGTCTTACTCGCAACAACGCAGCCCATCATCTTGCTTCCTTATCGGCAAGCTTCTGTTCTCTTGCAATATAAATCGGACGATGCTTTATCTCCATATACGCCCTCGAAAAATACTGCCCCAAGATACCGATCATCAATAGCTGCAAGCCGCCGATAAACAGAATAACCGTAATCAGTGTCGGGAAACCGGCAACCGGGTCGCCCCAGACAAGCGTCTTCACAAGCACAACCAGCATCATGACAAAAGCTAAAATGCAGAAGAAAAATCCAAAAAAGGACGACAGTGCAAGCGGCACTGTGGAAAATGCAGTGATACCGTTCAGAGCATAACGTCCCAAACTGCCAAAGGTGTACTTGGTCATTCCGGCGGTACGCTGCACATTGTGGTAACCAATCCAACGGGTACGGAAGCCAACCCACGCAAAAATCCCCTTGGTAAAACGGTTGTACTCGCTCATCGAAAGAACCGCATCCACAACCTGGCGGGTCATCATCCGGTAATCGGTTGCGCCCTGCACGATATCGATTCCGGTAATCTTCCGATTCAGTTTATAGAAACATTCGGAGAAGAATGAGCGTATCCTTCCCTCTCCCTTTCGATCAACACGACGCATGGCTGCACAATCATATTCACCGCTCTTTAACGATTCGTACATTTCCGGCAAATATTTCGGCGGATGCTGCAAATCCGCATCCATGACGACCGCATAATCGCCGACACAGTTCTGAAGACCTGCATAAATTCCGGCCTCCTTGCCGAAATTTCGCGAAAATGATACATAGTGTACATCCACATCCTGCTCTGCCATTTCCTTCAAAATTGCAAGCGTACGGTCTTTTGAACCGTCATCAATAAACAGCAGCTCCATGTCCACCTGCTCTGCCATCAGTGCACGAACGCGGCTAATCTCCTTGTAAAATGCAGGCAAAACCTCTTCTTCGTTATAACACGGTACAATGACCGATAAACATTCCCTTTTCATCCAATAGACTCCATTCTCTGCTCACGGGGCAACCATACCCCTTACGATATCATTCTATACGATAAAAAAAACAATGTCAATAAGCGATGGCTTTGCCATAAGCAGGATTGTCACAAAAAAGAGGGATTTGTAATATGATGTAGAAAAGAGAATTTTCGGAGTTGCAATGAACTATTATCAGTGCCCGCAGGGAGCTCGGAATACCTGTCCGCAGCCTCCCAAACCGACAATGCCGATGCCAACCGGCAAACCTCTTGCCATAGCTTCGTTCCCCATGCAGAAATTCGAGGATTTATTCCCCGACGAAGCAGCCCTCTCCCAGGGAACGCTCTTCAGGAAACTGAAGCTCCCGTTCTGTGGAAGACGTTAGCCATCAATCAAATAAAAGGAGGATTTCATGAATCAGATGCAATACAACAATCTGGTGGTAGCGATTAGCAAAGTCAGCTTTGTTATGGATGATTTACGACTGTTTTTGGATACCCACCCGGGCGAAGAACGGGCGATTAAGCACTACAATGAATGCTCAAAAAAGCGTAGGGAGCTGATTTCCGAATTTACCCGAAATTATGGTCCCATGATGTTTTATTGTCCCAACGAAAATGCAAGTCGGTGGATGTGGATCGACGGTCCCATGCCATGGGAAGGAGTGTGCTGATTATGTGGTTGTATGAAAAACGTTTGCAGCACCCGGTAAATATCAAAGAATCCAGCGCTACCCTCGCCCAGGCGATTATTGAACAATACGGAGGACCGAATGGTATCCGGCATCCGCAGCGGGGTATTTTCTGTATGCGGCCGGCTTACCGGATCTCCTCGCTTGAGGCAAAAGAACAGGTGCCCGTTCCTTTTACATTCGGAAGGGCACCTGTTCTTTTTTCCACAATTCATCTTCAATGACGTATTGCATCTGTTCCGGCTCTACCTGATGTTGTCTCAGGAGATTGCAAAGCCCGCGAACAAAATCGACATCACAGGAAATTGCGGTGATTTTCTTTTTCTTTCCTTGCTTCTTGCCGACAATTCCATAGCAAGGAACCGGAAGGTACCTGTCGGCTTTCCTGCGAAGCCCCCAGGTCATACGATATGTAATCATATACACCACTCTCTGTTATTTATTTTACAGGCCTGTGTACTGCGCGCGTAACAGACCCGGCGTTTCGTCCCCCAACGAAACAATTTGCTCTTTCACGAAAATAAGTATATCACAAGTGATTGTAAAAGCACAGATAAAAAAGAATACAGTTTTCGCATTTTCCGTTAAGATTTCGTTAAGATAGCAGGGAAATTCCCGATAACCTCCTCCCCAGCCCAACGCTGGCAACCGTAATACACCGAATTATTCAAAATGTAAGAAACCGCTCTGCCGTGGAACATACCGCCACGTCGCGTACGGACTCCGGACGCATTTAACCATTCTGCAATCGATGCGTAGGTATCTCCCGCTTCACGCCTGAGCTGCATTTGCCGCACGATTTCTGCCTCGCGCGGTTCAATGGCAAAATGCCCCTGCTCCATACGATACCCAAACGGCGGGCAGGTCACAATACCTCCCCG
>DLOO01000058.1:6230-6866 GCA_002479645.1 Lachnoclostridium sp. UBA7482
TATTCATCCATAGCCTCCAGCATTGCTTCCATCAGAACCGCCGTCGGATCACTGCAAATCGGTTCGGTTACCGACACGACCGTGATGCCGCATTTGCGAAGCTGCTGCTTATATACGATACTGTCGCTCCGGCTTCTGGAAAATCGCGACAGCTTCCACACAAGAATAAGGTCAAAGGGACGAGGTTTCTCCCGGGCACGCTGCATCATCCGCAGAAAGCCGGGACGGTTTATCGCTCTTCGCCCACTGATTCCAATATCCTCAAAGCATTCGTTCGACATAAGTAGAATCTCATTTCTTCTTGCAAATTCCTCAATTGCGCGCTTTTGGCTGTCCGGTGAATATTCGCTCTGCTCCTCAGTGGACACCCGGATGTAGCTGACAGCCCGCAGACCGCTCAGAGGTAAATCCTTTGTCATCCGCACACCTCTGCACCATATTTCTGCTTCATTCTATGCCCCAGAAATCCAGTCCATTCCGACAATTTACCATTCGGTGGTCCGGATGGTGAATTGGCTGCTTCCATGCGCTATCTGAGCCAGCGCTACACCATGCCGTACAAGGAAGTGGCTGCTCTGTTTACTGATATCGGTACAGAGGAATTGGCGCACATGGAAATGATTTGCGCTATCGTCT
>DLOO01000055.1 GCA_002479645.1 Lachnoclostridium sp. UBA7482
GATACCCTTTTTACAAAGAAAAAGCTTGGTTGTACTTAAGGATTGGGCGGGATTGTGGACCGACGGCAGATATTTCCTGCAGGCGGCAGACCAGCTTGCGGGCAGCGGCATCGAGCTGATGAAAAGCGGGGAGCCCGAGGTTCCGACCATCGGGGGATTTCTTGCAGGGCATTTGCCGCAGGGCGGAGCGCTCGGCTTTGACGGACGTACCGTAAGCAATTCCTTTGCCGGTACGCTTACGGAGGCGCTTAAAGAAAAACAGGTAACCTTTGCGTGTGATAAGGATCTCGCGGACGCCGTCTGGATCGACCGTCCCGCACTCAGTAAGGAGCCTGTTTGGGAGCTTGGCTGCGAGTACGCAGGCGCATCCCGTGAGGATAAGCTGGCGCGGGTTCGCGAGGAACTGGCAAAGAAAGCAGACGTCATCGTATTGACCGCACTTGACGAGATTGCGTGGCTTCTCAATCTGCGCGGCAATGATGTACAGTGCACCCCGGTTTTTCTTGCATTTATGAAAATCACGGCAGAAACAGCAGAGCTTTTCGTGCATGAGAGCATTCTAAATGCGGACATTCAGGCAAAGCTTGCGGCAGCCGGCGTCACTCTTCGTCCATACGAAGAAATTTATGCCGGAATCAGCGAGGTTCCCGCCGGACAGAAGCTGTGGATTGACAGCAGCTATGCAAATTACCGCATCGTGCAGAGTGTGCCGGAGGGAGTAATCGTTAACGACGAGGCAAGCCCGGTCATTCTGATGAAATCCGTGAAAAATGCAACCGAAATGGCGAACATGCGTCAGGCACATATTAAAGACGGCGCGGCGCTTACGAGATTTATGCACTGGCTCAAGACAACGGTTGGCAGGGAGCCTGTAACGGAGCTTTCCGCGGCAGCCAAATTAGAGGGCTTCCGTCAGGAGATGGAGCATTATGTCGGACCGAGCTTTGACCCGATTGTGGGATATGGTTCGCATGGAGCGATCGTTCATTATGAGCCGACCCCGGAGACCGATGCGGAGCTTAAGCCGCAGAGCCTGTGCCTTGTGGATACCGGAGGTCATTATCTGGAGGGTACCACGGATGTGACCCGTACCTTTGCGCTCGGAGAGACGACCGAGGAGGAGAAGAAGGCATTTACGCTGGTTCTCAAGGGACATCTGAATCTCGGCGCAGCCGTATTTCGTCAGGGGCTGTGCGGACAGAACCTCGATTATCTGGCACGCAGTCCGTTGTGGGAGCACGGACTTGACTATAATCACGGGACCGGTCACGGCGTCGGTTATCTGCTGAGTGTTCACGAGGGGCCGCAGCGTATCCACTGGCGCATTACCGGCGCGAAGACCGTGCCTTTTGAGGAGGGTATGATTACCTCCAACGAACCCGGTGTTTATCTGGAGGGCAAATTCGGTATCCGCCATGAGAACCTGGTGCTGACCCGTAAGGGGGAAATGACCGAATATGGACAGATGATGTATTTTGAAAATCTGACGATGGTTCCGTTTGATTTGGACGGCATTGATGCGTCGCTTCTGACGGAGCGCGAGCGCGGTCTTCTCAATGCTTATCATAAGCAGGTTTATGAGACGCTGGCGCCTCTGTACAGTGAGGAAGAGAAACAGTGGCTTGCGGACTATACCGCAGCAATCTAAGTGCGCACTCGTGCGAAACTCTTTATTCTAAAAAAGATAGAGGAACAGAAGATGAATAGAAAAAATACGATTCGTCAGGGGCTGCTGGCCGGGTTGGTGTCTCTTGCTCTGTGCATGGGTTTGACCGCCTGTGCGGGAAAGAAATCAGACAATCGGACCGGCAGTGAGGCTGAGCCTGGCGAGTCTGTGACAGGAACACCGACAGCGACCGTGACCGAGGCGCCGACGGCCTCGCTGACGCCTACCGTAAATCCACTGTTTACCGACAAAACGCTTCTGCCGGAGATTTCCGATGACGGCTGGGGACGGGTGAAGGATTTGCAGGAGGAGATGACTTCGCAATATCAGGAGAAGTCTTTTGAAATTGAGAAGAAGCTTTTGCTTGCAGGCAAGGAGCTTGAGCTTCCGATTGTATCGTTTACAACTCTGGATTCTCAGCGGATCGGCAGCAAAGAGCAGTATGTGCCGACGATGGTAACAGTAACCAACTGTGAAGCGCAATACGAGCTGCTGTCCTTTGCAGGGGTAAAGGTTCGCGGTAATTCCACGGCGGATTCCGATCCGCTGCCCTACCGAATCAAGTTCAAAGAGGCACAGGGGATGTTAGGCCTTCATGATAGCAAAGCCTATAAGAGCTGGGTGTTGCTGAAGATTAACTGGAACCTGGGCATGGATTTTACGGCATTTAACTTATATCCGGAGATTCATAACGGCGATCTGTACTGCAGCGACTGCATGTTTGTCAATCTGTATATCAACGGCTCGAAGAAGGGTCTTTACCTGCTATGCGAGCAGAATCAGGCTGCGGAGGGACGTGTTGAGGTAACCGAGCCGGAGGAGGGCGATACTTCTCTGGAAATCGGATATTTTCTTGAGCTTGATAATTATGCCGGTGAAAAGCCGGTGGTGCATGTCGGGTATTCAAATCCGGAGTTTACGGACCTGACCGGAACAACGAAGACATTTCGTGATAAGAATTATTCGGTGAAGAGCGATATCCGAACCGAGGGTCAGCGGGCATTTATTGAAAATTACATGAATGGTGTAACGGAAATTTTGCTGGCAGCAGCCGACAATCGTGCACTGATGTTTAACGAGGGCTATGAGCTCGTCTCTGCGGACGGAGTCTACACACCGCAGCAGGCGGTCGAGGCGGTTCTGGATGTAAATTCCGCCGTTGACATGATGATTCTGTCGGAGCTTGCGCACGATTATGACGTCGGTGAGGGCTCCTTCTATCTTGCGGTGGATTTCCATCCCGAAGCAAAATATCAGAAGCTCACCTTTATCGCACCGTGGGACTACAACTGGGCATTTTACCCGACCGATAACGATGCCAGATACTTTGCGTGCGCATTTCAGGAACCGTATGCCGAGGGCTTCGGTGACCGTTCTAACTTCTGGTACATTGTTTTGATGAAAATGGGCTGGTTTCAGGATGCGGTTAAGGGCAAATGGCAGGAGATGATGGCAGGCTCGATTCTTACTTCGGCATGTGACAAAATCGACGCGGGAGTAGAAGTGTGTCGGCGCGACCTCGGTTATGATGAGTGGCGTGTAGGCAGTGCCCACGATATTGTGAATTATGTTCGCGGACGAATTGCATGGCTCGACAGTCAGTGGGGGAAATAAGGCAGTAAAAAGCGCGCAGCCGTTTGGGAGTTTCCCATGGAGAAACGAAAATAATCTATTGTTATGAAAGGGATAAATATAATGGACAAACGCTTAATTGGAAAATGGTACAAGGACGATATGGGGGAAACCATAAATATTTTCGACGAGACGCCGCTTCGTATGAAGATGTCCTTTTCGTCAAGCGGTTATTATAACTTTGAACCCAACTGCGTTTATGAAAAGGACGGGTATTTCTGCTACGAAATCAACGATGAATACTATCGCATGGTTTATCACGTTCAATATGTAAACGGAGAACTTGAGGGCTTTTATGTTCAGCATGGAAAAACAACGCCTATCAAGTATGTGAAACTTGACGATGTTCCCGAAGATGCACCATATAACTATATTCCGACAGAAGTATATGTCCCTAACACGGATAAAACAAGAATTGAAATTCTGAAACAATACGCCGAATACGATAGAAGCAAAGAATATGGTTGCGGGAATGCCTTTGTTTTGGGCGGCGACATCCCTCAAATACTGGAAAAATACAACTATTCCGAATACATAAACGGACTGGATCATACCGAAGATGAAATTGTTTTTAAGCTCCTTGATTTTGTATGCGATCATTTCGGACATAACGGCTCCGGGGGGATGGGTTCCGGAATAAAAATAACCGACCTCATTAAGTTTTGCGAGAAAAATGACAACAAATCCAATTGTCGGGGGCTTGCCATTCTTTTAGCTTCGCTCCTGCGCCTGAACGGAATTAAGGCACAGCACATTACCTGCCTGCCATACGAAGATCCGTTTGAGGATTGCCATGTGGTAGTAGATTGCCTGCTGCCATCGGGCAAGCGTGTGATGCTTGATCCCACCTGGAGGCTGTATCTGAAGGATAAAGACGGCGAATATGTTTCTCTCCCTCGTCTTCGAGAGCTTTTATCAGCAGATGAACCGATTTATGAAAATCCCACCGCTGGTTATAACGGAATGGGATTTGATAAAGAGGATTACCGAAATTACATGATAAAGAACACTTTCCGTTTCGCTCGATGTACCTTGAACAAGGATGGTATCGACGGGCGGACAAGGAACTCGAGATATATAGAATTGATTCCGCAAGGCTATCCTACGGAAAACTTCTCCAAGAAGAAAGCGGATTTTGTTTATAACGACATTGAGTTTTGGCGAATGTAATATATGACTTCCGTATGTGCCAAAATATGTTTTTGGGGATGTATTCGGTTGTTGAGTATGCGCAAAGAACCGACCGGATAAAAATGCCGTCGAAGAATTGCCACTGTGACGTTATTCAGATACGCCGTAACATAGCGGCAAGCTTCGACAAGGGGTTTGTCGATTTTTCTTACCCTTTTACTTTCTCCCAGCGGTATGGTATACTTGTGGTAAAAATACGGTAAGCTCGAATCGGGAGGAATATAAAAGAATGGATCTGCAGAAAATTGAAAGCTTTATCGACAAACAGAAGGTAAGTTTTATCTGTTCTATTGATGACGAAAAGTATCCAAATGTAAAAGCAATGCTAAAATTCAGAAAGAGAAAAGGGTTGAAAGAATTCTATTTTTCCACAAACACTTCGTCTATGAGAGTAAACCAATATCGAAAGAATCCCCATGCCAGTATATATTTTTATCATAAAGGGTTCATCAAGTATATCGGGATCATGTTCAAAGGGGAAATGGAAGTATTGACTGATCAAGAAATCAAAAACGCAATTTGGAAAAAAGGCGATACTGTATTTTACAAAGAAGGCGTTACTGACCCGGATTATTGTGTTCTAAAATTTACTGCCATCAGTGGCAGATATTATTGTGATTTGAAGACAGAAAATTTCAAAGTAGAATAAAATATGACCTTCAGTTTGTAGTACCCTTCCAACAAGCGCAAAAAGCCGCTTATTGTGTGGGGAGCAAGACAGGTTGGCAAGACCTATCTTGTTAAGGATATTTTTGCAGAAAACTATTATAAAGATAATTATATCTACATTGACTTCAAAAAGGAGGACGATGTTCGGGAATTTTGTGAGAAGACTGCCAATGCTGAGAAAATTATAGAATACTTATCACTTCTGAAAGGCAAGCAGATTACCGAAAATACTCTTTTGATTTTTGATGAAGTGCAGGAATGCCCCAACATCATATCTTCTCTTAAATATTTTTGTCAGGATTTCAGAGAAATTCCCGTTATTGCAACCGGCTCAATGGTTCGTATTAAGCTTCAAAGGGAGACCAAAAAGAGGGGTGCAAAGGAAAACAACAAATTCCTGTTCCCTGTGGGCAAAATCAATCAAATTACCATCTATCCTATGACCTTTGATGAGTTTTTGATGAACAGTAACAAAATGCTGTATAACGCCATCAAGAAAGCCTACGAAGCAAAAACTCCGCTAGATACAAAAATTCACGAGTTGGCAATGGAACAAATTTATAAATATCTGCTTGTGGGCGGTATGCCCGAAGCGGTGGATACTTACATTGACGACGATAATCTTTTTGAAGCAAGAGAAATTCTCAAAGTTTTGTATGATAATTACCTTGCCGATATGGAACTTTATCAGGCAAGTCAGGAAGCTGTTTTACGTTCCCGCGTATTGTTCCAAAATATATATAAAGAACTCAATAAGGAGTCAAAGAACTTTTCACCCGGACTTATCGAGGAAAAGAGCAAAACAAGAGATTTTGCGACTTCGATTCAATGGCTGACTATGGCGCACGTTGTTAATCAGTCTTTCCAACTGAAAGAGCATATAACTATGCCGCTTATGCCGGACAACGAAAGTAATTTCCGTCTGTTTCTCGGTAATATTGGTATGTTTTCACACCAAAGCGGTATCAATGCTGCTTCGTTTATTTCAAGCGAAAGAGAAAACATTCTTTCAGGCATTTTCTTTGAAAATTTCGTAGCAAGCGAATTGGTCGCCAAAGATCTAAAACTGTTTTATTGGCGTGGAAAGGTGTCTGCTGAACTTGAGTTTATCATTGAATCTGACAATACCGTTTTACTTTATCCCGTTTGCAGCAAAAGATCTCGCAAACGGAACGATGGGGGTATAAGCAGCCCGGACATACGAGAGAGTGCTTCTATCAGTGAAAAGACCGATTTTCGCCATGAGTGATATTGACTTACCGCTAAAATGACAGTAAAATAAATAAAATTAAAATTTCATAACCCAAAATGGTACGTAAATCCGTGTTCCTGGGGGGAGGCGCGGTTGTAAGTTTTACGTTGCCGGACGGGATTTTGGCAGCGTAAAATAAGATAACCTTTAGTGTGAAGTGTGTGATGACCGGTAACGGAAAGAGAACCGCCGGTCAGGTAGGGGGTCTTTTTACATGAAATCAAGAATTTTGCTGATTGAAGACGATAAATCAATCGGGCGATTTATCGAGACCGTTTTGGAGGCCAATGATTATCAGGTCATTTCAGCGCAAAACGGTNNTGTAGGGTATGCATTGGTAACATCCTATTGCCCGGATTTGATTCTTCTGGAGTTGGGATTGCCGGATATGGATGGTATGGAGATCATTAGCGAGGTGCGCAAATGGTCACGGGTGCCGATTATAGTAGTCTCCNNGACAAGGTGGATGCGCTGGATGCCGGAGCGGATGATTATCTGACGAAACCGTTTGGAATTTCCGAGCTGATGGCGCGGATTCGGGCTGCACTTCGACATGTGGAGAAGAGCAAGCCGGAAATTGAACCGCCCCGGGCGATGTATCAGGTTGGCGGGCTGTTGGTGGATTTTGAAAAGCACCGTGTGACGGTGGATGGGACGGAAGTGCATCTGACTCAGAACGAGTATAAGCTCGTAACATTGCTGGCGACGTACCCGGGACGGGTATTGACCTATGCTTTCCTGAAAAAAGAGATTTGGGGACCGTTCGCAGGTGAGGATAACCAGATTCTCCGTGTGAATATGACTAACATCCGCCGAAAAATCGAGGCAAATCCGACGGAACCGCAGTATATCTTCACCAAAATTGGCGTGGGATACTGGATGGCGGAGTGAGAAGCGGGATTACAAATAAAACTTCTTGCAAATTAGGCACAGTATGGTAAAATATACGCGAAGGCAAAAGTT
>DLOO01000008.1 GCA_002479645.1 Lachnoclostridium sp. UBA7482
TTACAACGACAATGGAATTATTCAGCAGTTCTAATATATAAACCAGCAGAATCCGGCTTCCTGCGGGAAGTTGTCGAATCGCATTCCTTGTTTCTAACGGAAGAAGCGGAGAAGGATGGCGGGAATCCAGCAGTGGACTAAGCGGTGTATCCAAAGCATTTGCAATATGAACCAGGGCGGACAGGGAAACGTGAACGTTGCCGGTTTCTACAGAACTGTAGTACTTGGCGGTAATAAGGGATAAGTCGGCAACCTGTTCCTGTGTCAGGTTCTTTTCTGTTCGAATTTTACGTAGTTTTTCTCCTAATAACTTGTAGTCAATTGATTTCATATGCTCAAATCCTTTGCGATTATTATAAATCATTTTAACGCATATTATTCATTATGTCGCCCCGACAGAAGATTAAAAATAATTTTATTTGAGAAAATGCGTTAATTTGTACCGCTTAAATGGTCATTTGTACCAAGTTGCGTTTGTAAGAGGGAAAAAGAGGTATCATGTTTCACAAAATTGGTAAAGGCGGAGCGCTGAACCAAGATGCAGAAAAAGGAGAAAAAAGCTATGAAGAAAATTTATCTGAAGTTTATTGTTATTGTGAGTTTATTGCTTTTGTGTAATTCGGTAGCATATGCAAAGACAGCTTCGTTGGGAAAACAGAGGAAGGGTCAAACATACGGAGAAACCTTACAAGGAGATTCTGTTACCCTGACGGCAAAAGGAACCGACGACGTGGCTTATTCGATAGCAACAACGTCCAGTGTTGCCGGTAAGTACGTCGATCATTTGTCTGTAGCAGTATGGAGCGGGACAACACGAATCGATTATGAATCGACAGTTGGATGGATTACCTCTTCCGGTAGTTTGAAGACGTCGGAAATGTGGCGTGTTTGGCAAAATAGCTCTTATCGATATGTTCATAAGCTTTCTGCCCGCGATCATTACAATACGCCGAATACGATTGATTCGCTTACCATAAATATATATCAGGATAATATCTATTAACAGATGAAGCGGATGTGCAAAGACAGTAAGACAACATGCCGGTTTCTGAAAGGAGGATGCTGTGAGAAGAAAACTATTATCGGGATGTTTGGTTCTGGGTGCGCTTTTGGTTCTTTTGGGTGGTACGGTGCTTCTCAGATACATACAAAACCGACAGGGGAAATTGTTCCATAAGGAGTCATATGATGAGAATGGACTGCTGATGGTTTCTATCAAGACACATCCGGAGCTTTTTGAATATATGGGGATGACTGACCCGCTTGAGTATGAGGAGTGTAAGCCCGGGAAATCCGGAATTGAGTTGGAATTTCGTTATACCGAGACAACAGAGGATGGCAAAGAAATTGAAAAAGAGGACGTCTATGATTTGTTTGATCCCGCACTTCTTAAAACAGACTGGCTGAACATGAGTCCGCAAGGTTGGTCAGGACCTCGTGGTAAAATTGCCGCGAAAGAGGATGCCGGGGTGCTGCTTCGGTTTACTTCAGGGGAAATAGAGAAACCATACCGCTTATGTATTCCGGATATGTTTGAAGGAAAACCTGTTTTTAGTATATTTCAAATAAAGGATGATCCGTTTCTTGAACGGATTGATTATCCGGATTCCATTCAAAGCGTAGATATTTCCAATTGCAGTAATCTGAAGGAGCTAAACTACTCGAAAAATGTTCGGAGCATCGGTATCAGCGACTGCGATGCACTTACCTCAGTCCGTATCCCGGAGCATAAAAATATCTCGTTTATGATGGACGGAGTGACAGAATGTAATGGGATTGAGGAACTGATAATCCCGGATAACTATCTTGCGATAGGATATATTGCATGTTCCTGCGGCGGACTCAGAAGGGTGGAATTGAAGGAGGGGTTGATGCTTATTAAAGAATCGTTTAATAACTGCCCATTGCTGGAGGAAGTGTATATTCCGGATAGTGTTATTATGATTCTGGACAGTTTTATTGGCTGTGAAAAGATTGTCCTGTCGGTTGGAAAGGGTAGTGCAGCAGAAAAATACGCGAAAGCAAAAGAGATTCCCTTTGTTTACCATGAATGAGAGGTAACTGATGATTGTAGCAAAACAGCTTCGCAGATTGTGGAAGGAAAAGAAAATGTTCGTCCTGATGCTTATTTCTATGCAGGTCGTCGCCATGTTTGGTTTTCTTTTCCTGTCAGGAGTTATTATGAACAGTTCTTATGTCCTGTACGAGGACGAATACACCACCTTGCAGCTGCGGGTAGGGCTCAGCGAGGGAAATATTACATACGGCAGGCTGGAGGAAACTGTTCAGGATTGTATTGAGCATCTTCCGTCAACCATCGACAGTATACAATTGGGGACGGTAATATATGCAGGCACGGAGGATGATAAGGAACGGTATGACCTGGATGCGCACGCAGGATATCAGAACGGGAAGTATCGTTTGGATAAAAACTGGAAGCGGGACAGAAATCGACTGGAATACGGAAGAATGTATACCGAAGAAGAACTGAACCGGGGAGACAGGGTGGCGGTTGTCTTGTCGAATCAGCCATATACGGTTGGAGAACGGGTAATGCTTGCAGGAGAAGAGTATGAAATTATCGGGGTCATGGCGGGCGGAGAGGACTACGGCGGTACGGTGTTTGCCATTCCGCTTACCTGTTTTCGGGATATGCCGATTTATGGTTTTAGTCTGAACATGAAAATGATTATTACCGAAGAACAACGGGAGTTTATTGAGAATTCGCTGCAAAAAGTTATCCCGGGAGAATTTGGGATTTATTCGGATACCGGGCATGTGCCGGATTCTAAGACGCTGGCAAGGACGATTATCTCTGCCGGGGTATTTCTGCTGGCAGTTATTCTCGGAACCATGATGTTATTATACGAATACCTGATTGATGAAAATTCTTATCGATTGGGCGTCTGGAAGCTGCTGGGATGTGGCGACCGGAAGGCCTCTTGGCTTTATACATTGGAAATGGCTGCTGTGACTCTACCATCGCTTCTGCTTGGAATCGGGCTGTTTGCAGTTGTTAAGAACCGTTGGCTGCTCGATTTGTACCGGTACATGGGAGTTTTCTTTAGCGCAAAGATTTATTGTTTGTATTTTGTGTCTGTATTTACTGTAATCATGCTGTTACTGTACCTCTTTTCACGTTTGTCCACAAGGGGAAAAATACGAGGGCTGTTGATGTAGGAGAAGGGTTATGCGAATTGTAAAGTTAATGCTCGGGGAATTTATCGATCACATAAAAAGCAATCTGATCACGGCAATCCTCATGTCGGTTGTCTCGCTGATTTTGACGGTATTTATCTCAGTTTATGTGTTTCAGGAGTCAAAATATACTCCGTTCAGAGATCTGCAAATAAATGAGGGATTTTTTGTTGCCGCTGATGCAGACCGAATTCCTTTTGAGGAGTATGAAGGTATCGAAGAAGTGTATCGAACCTATTTTGAGCGGGGGATTGGAAAGGGAAACTTCAGCAAATTGTTTTTCATTGGATATCCGGAATGGGTTTGGAAGCATTGGCGGTGCCAGCTTGAAAAGGGAACCTGGTTTCGGGATGCTGTCATAGAGCGGAGCAGGAAGAAAGGTCATATTCCGGTTGTAATAGGTTTAAGCGGCGATACGTATCGGATTGGAGATATCATTAAGGCATATACCGAGATCAACTATTTTGAGCCGGGGGCGGAAAAAACGGAACTGTCTCTTGAGGTAATCGGAATTGCAAGAGAGGACGCGGGGATCATCGGAGATGACGGTAGTTACCATGCAACCGCCTTTTCGTATGATTGGATGTATCATACCATGGATGAGTTTTTTCCGGGGGAGGGCAGCGACGGCATGGTTGTAATGTTCCCGATGGGGGCGGCAGAGCAGTATCCGCAGCTGATTTTTTTGGGCTCCAGACAGGCATTTGTCAAATATAAGCCGGGAATTACCGAAGAGCAAAGAAACGAAATGGAAAGAAGCTTTTGTCGGCTTACCAACGGCAGCGGTATCCCGTTTGAGGAATTTGACGAGTATTCCAGGGAAGTCCTGCGACAAACGATTCTGATGTACATGCCGTTTATACTGATTGGTGTTTTGATTCTTGTGATTAGCGTCTATACCCTTTCACACCTGACGGTTGCCAGATATCGCAGACATCTGGCAGTTTATACCGTTGTCGGGGCGTCAAAACTTCACGGTTTTATTCTCTTGCTTGGCAATTCGATTGGCACGATTTTACTATCGGTTCTTCTTTTTGCATTGGAGAAGCAGATATTTGAAATCTATACGAAGGAGCATGGCATCCTGATGATGCTTTCGGACAATTATGTTGAACTGCTTAGTTTGGCATATCTTGCATTCTTCCTTTTTATGAGTAGCTGTATGTATCTGGAGTTCCGTAAAAAAGGAAGAGGAATGCTCCTTGCAGCACACAGATAACGGGGAAATGGGAAAGGCGGAAATTGTCTATGATTGAAATTCAGGATTTAAGGAAAATATATAATAAAGACAAGAAGAATCCCACAGAGGCGCTTCGGGGCGTTTCGTTGACTATTGAAGATGGTGAGATGGTTGCTGTCTGCGGAACAAGCGGCGCCGGAAAGTCAACGCTTCTATACTGTATTGCCGGACTGGAGGACTATGATGCAGGCGTATGTAAAGTGGATGGTGTGGAGATTCGTGCAATGAAGAATCGTACGGCGGCGGCCTTTCGGAATGAAAAGTATGGTTTTGTTCTTCAGGATTTTGCTTTGATTGATGATTATACGGTTCTTGAAAATGTAACGCTCCCGTTTGCATTTGGAAAGCATGTGAGCGGTAAGGATACCGAGCTTGCGATGGAGGTAATCCGGAGAGTGGGTCTTGAGGAACAGAAAAACTCCTACGTAAAGGAACTGTCCGGAGGACAGAAGCAGCGTACCGCGATAGCGAGAGCATTGATTAACAAACCTCGGATTATTTTTGCGGATGAGCCGACAGGTGCACTGGATTCCAAAACAACGCAGGAGATTATGCAGCTGTTTGCGGAATTGAACGCCGACGGAATCACGATGGTTATTGTTACGCATGACAGTACGGTTGCGGGTTATTGCAAGAGAAGATTGCAGGTCGAGGATGGCTTGATCGTTTCGGACAAACGCTGCTGCGGGTGTCCTTGACGGCTGATTTTTCTGGTGGAAATGGGTCGGGAGACGAGAGCAGTTTACGCTCTC
>DLOO01000072.1:0-10801 GCA_002479645.1 Lachnoclostridium sp. UBA7482
ACACTTGACTAAATAGGGAGAATGTTAATTTGATACATCAGTACAAATCCAACGGATTTAATATTGTCCTGGATGTAAACAGCGGCATGGTTCACTTAGTGGACGAGCTGACCTATGCAATGATTGCCGATTTTGAGCAGCTCGAAAAGGAGGATCTGATTCGGAAGGTGGCCGGTCAGTTTGCGGATGGGATTCAGGATGAGGACGGAACAGGGATTCAGGGAGAACGGCTGGAGAGCGAGATTTCCGGCATTTACGATACTTTGCTCGCAATGAAGGCTGACGGTTCTCTTTTTTCGGAGGATACCTACGAGCCGTTTATCGAGCAGTTTACCGAACGTGAGACGGTAGTCAAGGCTCTGTGCCTGCATATTGCGCACGATTGCAATCTGGCATGCCGTTATTGCTTTGCGGAAGAGGGCGAATATCATGGCAGACGAGCTTTGATGAGTTATGAGGTCGGCAGGAAAGCATTGGATTTCCTGATTCGGAATTCCGGGGCAAGAAAGCACCTTGAGGTCGATTTCTTCGGCGGCGAGCCTCTGATGAACTGGGAGGTTGTAAAGCAGCTGGTTGCCTACGGAAGAGAGCAGGAGAAGCTTCACAACAAACAGTTCCGTTTTACACTTACGACAAACGGCGTTCTTTTGAATGACGAAGTAATGGAATTTGCCAATCGTGAGATGAGCAATGTGGTTCTCAGTATTGACGGACGTAAGGAAGTAAATGACCGCATGAGACCGTTCCGCAAAGGCGCGGGCAGCTACGATTTGATTGTTCCGAAGTTTCAGAAGCTGGCGGAGCAGAGACATCAGACGGATTACTATGTCCGAGGTACCTTTACGCATTTTAATAAGGATTTTGCCGAGGATGTAAAGCATCTGTCCGAGCTTGGTTTCGAGCAGATCAGTGTGGAGCCGGTTGTTGCGGCGCCGACAGAGGAATACGCGTTTAAGGATGAGGATTTGCCGGAGCTTCTGGCACAGTATGATGAGCTTGCCAAGTACATCATCGAGAGAAGAAAGAGCGGCAAATGGATTAACTTCTTCCACTTTATGATTGATCTGTCCGGCGGCCCCTGCGTTTATAAGAGACTTTCCGGCTGCGGTTCGGGTACCGAGTATCTGGCTGTTACGCCTTGGGGGGATTTGTATCCCTGCCACCAGTTCGTAGGTAACGAAAAGTTCCTGATGGGCAACGTGGAGGAGGGTGTTACCAACATCGAGCTGCGCGAAGAGTTCCGAAAGTGCAACGTCTATTCCAAGACGAAGTGCAAAAACTGTTTCGCCAAGTTTTATTGCAGCGGCGGCTGCGCGGCAAATGCCTATAACTTCCACGGGGACATTCATGATGTTTACGAGGTGGGCTGTGAGCTTCAGAAGAAGCGTGTGGAATGTGCAATTATGATTCAGGCTGCAGAAGCACAGGATTCTGCAGAAAAATAAAAGGGAAGTTCCGATTCGGGACGACACAATACGGAGGTAAATGAGATGAACTCAAAAATGAAAGGATTCTGGCAGCTGCTGCTTGTGATTCTGGTAGTTGCTGCAATCGGCGCCTGGGGGTATTTGGGATATAAGTCCGACAAGGTTCCCGGTATTCAGAATATCAAGCTCGGTCTTGATTTGAACGGCGGCGTCAGCATCACCTATGAAGCAGTAAAGAGTAACCCTTCCAAGACGGAAATGAACGATACGCTTGCTAAGCTGCAGAAACGTGCGGAAGCATTCAGCGACGAGAGCGCCGTATCCCTGGAAGGCGACAGGCGAATCAACGTAGATATTCCCGGCGCAAAGGATGCCGAGGCAGTTCTCGAAAAACTGGGTTCTGCCGGCAATATTTACTTCATTTACGGTACAACCGAAAAAGGCACGGTAAATATTAAGCAGGACGGTTATGATACGGACGGAAAGCCGAAATATGTCTTGGCGCGTGCGCTTGAGGAAATGCTTAAGGACGGCAGCATGATTATCGACGGTTCCGACATTTCCGGAGCAGAGGGCGTTTATCGTCAGGGAAATACCGGTGCAACCGAGTATATGGTAGAACTCACTTTGAAGTCTGCCGGTGCTAAAAGGTTTGCAGATGCAACCGAATGGTGTGTAAAGCAGGGCGGTCTGAAGAATAAAATCGCAATTGTTTATGATGGAGATGTTGTAAGCGCTCCGGATGTTTCCACCAAGATTTCCGGCGGCAGCGCAGTAATTACCGGTAGTAAGAGTCTTGAAGAAGCAAAGGAACTCGCGACCATCATTCGTATCGGTGCGCTTCCTTTGGAACTCAAGGCGATTCGTTCCAATATCGTAGGCGCAACCCTTGGTGCAGAGGCACTCCGTACCAGCCTGATTGCAGGTGTCATCGGATTTATCCTCGTATGCATTTTCATGATTATTGTATATCGTTTCCCGGGTCTTGCGGCATCGATTTCCCTGATTATCTACATTGGGGCAGTAATCCTTCTGATGCTTGCATTTGATGTAACCCTGACCCTTCCCGGTATCGCCGGTGTTATCCTTTCCGTTGGTATGGCGGTTGATGCGAATGTCATTATCTTTACCCGTATTAAAGAAGAGCTTGCAACCGGAAAGACGCCTCGTTCCGCGATGAAGATTGGCTTCAGCAAAGCTACGTCCGCAATTATTGACGGTAACATTACGACCTTGATTGCTGCAGGGGTATTGTTCCTTCGCGGTTCGGGAACCATTCGCGGATTTGCAACGACACTTGGAATCGGTATTGTTGTATCCATGTTTACCGCAATGGTTGTTACCCGTTGGATTATGTACACCTTCTATAACCTTGGCGTAGATAAGCCGGGTATGTACGGTGTGGCTAAGCCTGCGAAGAGGATTGATTTCATTAAGCATGGCAAGAAGTACCTTGCTGTTTCCGGAGCATTGATTGTCGCTTGCTTCGTAATGCTGTTTGTAAATAAGGGGACTACCGGAAACATCCTGAACTATGGTCTTGATTTCGTAGGCGGCAGCTCCGTAACCGTAACTTTCCCGGATAAGCTTCCTTCCAATGCGGAAATGGAGAAATTTGCCGAAGAGGTTATCGGTGAGAAGGTTACCGTATCTGCAATTAAGGGAAGCAATGCATTGATTGTAAAAACGACGGTAGTTCTCGATGACGAAGGCACTATGCAGGAGTTGAAGAAAGCTTTTGCTGAAAAATACGGCGTAACGGCAGAAAATATCGAGACCGAGACCATCAGCGGTACCATCAGCGGCGAGATGAAGGCCGACGCTGTATGGGCAGTTGTAATCGCAACCATTTGTATGCTGATTTACATCTGGATTCGATTCAAGAACCTTGCATATGCAGCTTCTGCAGTAACGGCATTGGTTCATGACGTTTTAATCGTTCTATTCGTATATGCGGTTGCAAAGATTACGGTTGATAACACCTTCATTGCCTGTATGCTTACCATCGTCGGTTACAGTATCAATGCAACCATCGTTATCTTTGACCGTATCCGTGAAAATAGAAATGCAATGCTGAAGAGGGATAGTCTTAAGGACGTTGTAAACGACAGTATCAGCCAGACCCTGACACGAAGCATCAATACCTCTTTGACAACTTTGCTTACCGTTATCGTATTGATGATTCTCGGTGTTGAGTCCATTCGCGCATTTGCCATTCCGCTTACCGTAGGTATTATCTGCGGCACCTATTCTTCCGTATGTATCACCGGTACTCTGTGGTACTTCATGAAGACGAAAATGGATAAGAAAAACGCCTAAGTAAGGGAAAAAGCTCTGTGGCCGGGCATTCGTCCGGCTTCAGAGCGTATTTTCTATATACACGTCAGAGAAATGTCGGTCATATTTTATAACAGGATGGCGAAATGAAAGAAAAATGGATGATTTGCAATAAAGTGGGAGACTTTCCTGCGATATGCGAAGAATTTGGAATCGGAGAGCCTACAGCGCGTTTGCTTGTGAATCGCGGCGTGAAGGACATACCGGAGATTCGTGAGTTTTTATATCCCTCGCTCAATGGACTGATTTCGGCAACGCTGCTTCCGGACGCAGAGCTTTTCTGCCGGTATCTGGAGGAAAGTATCCGTTTGAAACGCAGGATTCGTGTATTCGGCGATTATGATGTTGACGGTGTCTGCGGAACTTACCTTCTGGTAACGGCACTGAGAGGCCTGGGCGCGCAGGTGGATTACCGGATTCCGCACCGTCGTTATGATGGCTACGGTATCAGTGACGGAATGGTAGAGGACGCCATTCATGCCGGGATTGAGGTTATGGTGACCGTGGATAACGGAATTTCCTGTCTTCGCCAGGTGGAAATGGCAAGAGCAGCAGGAATGCTTGTTTTGATTACCGACCATCACGAGCCGGGGGATGCTTTGCCGGATGCACAGGCGGTATGCGATCCAAAACGAAAGGATTCGGCTTATCCCGGAGAAATCTGCGGAGCGGTTGTGGCTGCAAAGCTGATGGAACTTCTGTATCAGCGGTTTTCCATGGGGAGTTTTATTGAGAAGCATCTGGATGTGATGGCGCTTGCCACCGAATGTGATGTGATGAAGCTTTCGGGCGAAAATCGGACGATTGTGCGGCTTGGTATCGAAAGCATCCGGCGCGGCGACAACCCGGGGCTGCGCAAATTGATGCAGGTCGGCAGGATTGAGTCGGAGAAGCTTAGCGCATATCACCTTGGATTTGTGCTTGGCCCGTGCGTCAATGCAGCCGGACGGCTTGACCATGCAAAGACCGGCGTGGAACTGCTGCTTTCTTCGGATGAGGATGAGGCGGCGGAGCTTGCGCAGCAGCTGCATGATTATAATGAGGTTCGTAAGGAAAAGACCAATCAGATGGTCGAAAAAGCGATTGGGATGCTAAAGGCATTGCCTGAGGTGCCAAACCATGTAGTGACATTTTATCTTCCGGAGTGTGACGAAAGTCTCGCCGGAATTGTTGCAGGAAAAGTGAGAGAGGCGTGTTACCGGCCGGTAATCATTCTCACAGACAGTGAGGATGCGGAGATGCTCAAGGGCTCGGCACGCAGTATCGAGGATGTGTCCATCTTCCGGATTCTTCAGTCCTGTTCGGATTTGCTTGTCAAATTCGGCGGACATGAGCAGGCTGCCGGTCTGTCTTTGAAAAAAGAAAATCTGCCGAAGCTGCTGGAGCGCATGAAAACGGTTGGCGTGATACCGCCGGAGCTTCAGTTAAGAAAACGCCGGATTGATATTGTACTTCCTTTTTCCTATCTGAATGAAGAAATGATAGCGGAGATGAATCTTCTGGAGCCGTTTGGAACCGGAAATCCGCAGCCGCTGTTTGCAAAACGCGAATGTCAGCTTTGTCAGGTTTCTCTTGTCGGAAGAACGACCAGTTATGTGAAGCTTGGTTTTCTTGAGGGAGAGCAGCGCTATGAGGGCATCTATTTCGGAAATGCGAATGAGTTTTTCGATGAACTGAAGGCAATGTACGGCGATGAAATTGTGCGGCAGCTGTGGCAGAGAAAAACAAGGATTCGTATGAATTTGCTGTATTCCCCGCAATGGAAGGTATACCGCGATGTGGGAAGCGTTGAGATTGTATTAAAAGGCTATCAGCTTCTGCCGCAGGAATCATAAAACAGCGGAAATGCTGGGAGTTGTTTGGGAGGCATGCATGGTTTGTAAGGTATTTGGCGCAGGAGAACGCTGCGGCAGGCAGAGAATACTGCCGGTAACGGATGCGGACATGGTAATCGCGGCAGACGGCGGGCTGGCATGGCTTTCTGAGCTGGAAATGGAACCTGATTTTGTCTTAGGCGATTTTGATTCGCTGGAAGGAGAACCGCCGGAAGGAGCGGTTATTCATCCGACACGCAAGAATGATACCGACATGGGACTTGCGGTGCAGGAAGGAATCAGGAGGGGCTTTGCCTGCTTTGAATTGTATGGGGGAACCGGCGGAAGGGAAGACCATACCATGGCAAATTATCAGCTGCTCAAGAAAATTGCCCTCCTTGGGGGCAGAGGGTATCTGATTGGACCGTGCATGACGGCAACCGTGATTTTGGATTCGGAAATCGGTTTCCGGAGAAAAAGTACCGGGACGATTTCCGTATTTTCCATGGATGAAACGGCAGAAGGGGTTAACCTCAAGGGACTCGCGTATGAATTGAACGACGTGGAGTTATCCAATTCGTTTGCGCTTGGCGTCAGCAATGAATTTGTCGGGACGGAGGCGCGAATTGCAGTGAAAAGAGGGGCGTTACTGATTATCGGGGAGTATCTGCCCGATGATGTGATTGAAAAACAGCTTGACAGGAGGAAAACATGAACACAATTTTTAAGCAGGGACATGTCGTTGACCCGTCCTGCGGTCTGGATGAGGTTTGTGACCTTTTGGTCGAAGACGGTAAGATTGTGGAGATTGCAAAGAACATCGAAGCGGGACCGGATTGCAGGGAAATCCTCTGTAAGGACAACTATATTTTCCCGGGATTTATCGATTTGCATGTACATTTGAGAGATCCGGGTCTTACGGAGAAGGAGACGCTTGCAACAGGAACGGCNNGCAGCCGGGGGATATACCATGGTGTGCCCGATGCCGAACACAAAGCCGTCCACCGATTCTCCCGAGAAAATCGAGGCATTGCTCTCCCGTTGTAAGAATGAGGCAAAGATTCACGTCATGCCGATTTCTGCTGTGACCGTAGGTCAGGAGGGCAGGGAGCTGGTTGATATTGCCGGTGTTAAGGAGGCCGGTGCACATGGACTTTCCGAGGATGGCAAATCTGTAATGGATATTATGCTTTACCGCGAGGCGATGCTGCAGGCAAAAGAAAATAATCTGTTGGTGCTTGCACATTGCGAGGATAAGCAGTTGGTCGGAAGCGGTGTAATCAATGCAGGCAGGAGGGCTGAGGAGCTGGGACTTCCGGGAATCAGCAATGCTGTGGAGGATGTGATTACGGCACGTGACATTTTCCTGGCAGGGGAGACCGGAGCGCAGCTGCATCTCTGCCATTGCTCTACGAAGGCTTCCGTTGGTCTTGTCAGGATTGCGAAGGAGCTTGGGTATGCTGTGACCGCAGAAGTTTGTCCGCATCATTTTGTTCTGTGTGATGAGGATATTCCCGCAGACGACAGCAATTATAAGATGAATCCTCCGCTTAGAAGCAGAGAGGATATGCTGGCGCTTCGCCGGGGACTTGCCGACGGTACGATGGACGTCATTTCTACAGACCATGCACCCCACACCGGGGAAGAGAAAAGCGGCGGGTTTGTCGGAACACCGTTCGGAATCGTCGGTTCGGAGACCGCATTTGCACTCAGTTATACGACGCTTGTCCGCGGCGGTTATATGAGTCTTTCAAAGCTGATTTCCTGTATGAGCTGCCGTCCGGCGGAGATTCTCGGAATCGACCGCGGAACACTGGCACCCGGCAGCGNNCAGCGCCGCCGACCTTTGTGTTGTGTCGCTTGAGGAATGTACCATCGAGCCGGAGAAATTCGTCTCTAAGGGCAGAAATACCCCGTTCGGCGGCTGGAAGGTTTTCGGCAAAGTGCTGAAAACCATGGTGGACGGAGCGTTTGTCTTCGAGGCATAAAACCCGTACCGGGCAGGTACAGAAAGGATAGGTTATGATTCAGAAACTAATTGCAAACATCAAAGAGAAAAATGCCCCGATCGTTGTGGGACTGGACCCGATGCTCGGATACATTCCGGAGCAGGTGAAGAAGGAAGCTTTCGGCGCTTTCGGGGAGACTTTAGAAGGCGCTGCTGAGGCCGTATGGCTTTACAATAAGGCTATTGTTGACGCCACCTGTGATTTGATTCCCGCGGTAAAGCCGCAGATTGCGATGTATGAACAGTTCGGTATTCCGGGTCTTATGGCATACAGGAAGACCATTGATTACTGCCACGAAAAGGGTCTTGTTGTTATCGCCGACATTAAGCGCGGCGACATCGGTTCTACCTCCGCAGCATATGCAGCCGCGCATCTCGGTAAAATTACCGTAGGAGCGAATACCTATGAGCCGTTCGCCGAGGACTTTGCTACGGTAAATCCGTACCTTGGTACAGACGGTATCAAGCCCTTCGTTGATGTGTGCAAGCAGGAAAATAAGGGTATTTTCGTACTGGTTAAGACCTCCAACCCTTCCAGCGGCGAGTTCCAGGACCGCATCGTAGACGGCAAGGCTCTCTATGAGCATGTCGGAGCAAAGGTTGAAGAATGGGGCGCTGAGGTAAGGAAGGGGGATTACAGCAATGTCGGTGCGGTTGTCGGTGCAACTTATCCGGAAATGGGTAAGCTCCTTCGTAAGATAATGCCTCATGCATATATTTTGGTTCCCGGCTATGGTGCACAGGGAGGCAAGGCTGCGGATTTGGCGCCTTATTTCAATGCGGACGGTCTGGGCGCAATCGTAAACAGCTCCCGCGGCATTATTGCTGCATACAAGCAGGAGAAATACGCAAATTACGGCGCGGAGCATTTTGCTGAGGCGTCCAGAAAAGCCGTAGAGGACATGCTTGCTGATATTCGTCCCGTCATCGGTTAACTTGCCTTATGCTGCCTGCAGAATGACCGTGGGAGGCAGGACAGATTTAGGCGTTCGGCTCTGCGCCTTCCGATAACCGGATTTTTTTCCAGAGGTAACGGATTCCGAATACGGCCAGTGCAAGAAGCAGCAGAAGAGGAAGCAGAAGGTGCGCATAGGAACGATACCATGCCTCCACCTGCGGCCAATGCTCTCCGAGACTGTAGCCCGCACCGATGAGAATCGAATTCCAAATGGTAATTCCCAGCAGGGAAGCACCGAAAAATTTGCCGAAGGGCATGGAAAATGCGCCGGCAACAAAGGCAATATAGGTTCGACAGAGCGGAATGACGCGAAGCGTGCCTACGGTAAAAGATCCGTGCTTTTCAAAGTATTCGCGGGACTTTGCGATTCCCTTTTGTGTCTTGGGAAATTTGTTGGTCAGCTTATCGAGAAAGGCCTCGCCGCCGAGACGGCCGATTAAGTAACAGAGCGAAGTGCCGAGCAGACCGGCAACAACGGAGGCCGGGGTAATGAGCAGAAACGGAATGCGGCTGTGATGCGCAACTGCACCGGACAGGGGAAGAATAATTTCGCTGGAAACCGGGAAACAGGCGTACTCAAAAAATATGGCTAACAGCATCGCCCATACGCCGTATTGTTCGATTAAGTGTGTCAGCTGTTCCAAAAGACCCTCCGAATCGGGAACTTCCTATAGAAAATTCCGGGTATTTATTCATTAGTAAGGATATGAGAGTTATTTGCCGAATATAACAGAAGGGTTGACATTAAGCGGATATATGGTATAAATTAGTAAGACAGAGTGGTTGAGAGACCGCCGATAAATCCAAAGGAGCAGACAGAAGTTCCTTTATGTTAAATGTGAGGAAATCAGAAATGAGTGAAAATTACGATCCGAAACAGATTGAGAAAAAATGGCAGGATATCTGGGATGAGGAGCAGGCATTTGTAACCGGTACCGATTATACGAAGCCGAAGTACTATGCGCTGGTTGAGTTCCCGTATCCGTCCGGACAGGGCCTTCATGTAGGTCATCCAAGACCTTATACCGCTCTTGATATTGTAGCAAGAAAGCGCCGTATGCAGGGGTATAATGTTCTTTATCCGATGGGATGGGATGCATTTGGTCTCCCGACCGAGAACTACGCAATTAAGAATAAAATTCATCCGAAGACCGTTACTGCAAACAATGTGGGACGTTTTAAGCAGCAGCTGAAGAGCCTTGGCTACTCCTTTGACTGGAGCCGAGAGGTAAATACCACCGATCCCGGGTACTATAAGTGGACGCAGTGGATTTTCCTGAAGCTTTTCAAGAAGGGACTTGCGTATAAGTCTGAGATGCCGATTAACTGGTGTACCTCCTGTAAGGTCGGTCTTGCCAACGAAGAGGTTGTTAACGGTGTATGTGAGCGCTGCGGAAGCGAGGTTGTCCGTAAGGTTAAAAGCCAGTGGATGCTCAAGATTACCGAGTATGCACAGAAGCTGATTGACGATCTGGATGAGGTCGATTACATCGAGAAGGTTAAGGTTTCCCAGAAAAACTGGATTGGCCGTTCCGAGGGTGCGGAGGTTGATTTCCAGCTTGTCGGAGTTGACGAGAAGCTTACCGTATATACAACCCGTCCGGATACCCTGTTTGGCGCTACCTATATGGTAATTTCTCCGGAGCATCCGTTGATTGACAGGTATAGGGATCGTCTGAATAACTATGCGGACATTGCGGCTTATCGTGAGATGGCTGCCAGGAAGTCCGATTTTGAGCGTACCGAGCTTGCGAAAGAGAAGACCGGTGTTCTTCTTGACGGCATCCGTGCCATCGATCCGGTAAACGGCAAGGAGATTCCGATTTGGATTAGCGACTATGTACTCATGACTTACGGTACCGGCGCCATCATGGCAGTTCCGGCACACGATGAGCGTGACTGGGAATTTGCAAAGAAATTTGACCTTCCGATTATTGAGGTTGTTGCCGGCGGCAACGTACAGGAGGCAGCATTTACCGATGTTGCAACCGGTAAGCTTGTAAACAGCGGCTTCCTTGACGGACTTGAGGTTGCCGATGCAAAGAAGGCAATTATTGAATGGCTGACCGAAAAGGGTCTTGGACATAAGAAGGTGAACTTCAAGCTGCGTGACTGGGTATTCTCCAGACAGCGTTACTGGGGCGAGCCGATTCCGATTGTGAAGTGTCCCCGCTGCGGTTATGTTCCGCTCGAGGAGAGCGAGCTTCCGCTTCTTCTTCCTGAGGTTGACAGCTATGAGCCTACCGATAATGGCGAG
>DLOO01000072.1:10871-23880 GCA_002479645.1 Lachnoclostridium sp. UBA7482
GGGCAGGTTCTTCCTGGTATTTCCTCCGTTATATCGATCCGAATAATACAGATGCATTTGCAAGCAAGGAAGCACTCGACTACTGGATGCCGGTTGACTGGTATAACGGCGGTATGGAGCATACGACACTGCATTTGCTTTATTCCCGTTTCTGGCACAAGTTCCTTTATGATGAGGGATTGGTAAATACCAAGGAGCCTTATCAGAAGCGTACTTCGCACGGTATGATTCTCGGTGAGAACGGCGAGAAGATGAGTAAGTCCCGTGGTAATGTTGTAAATCCGGACGATATCGTAAATGAGTTCGGTGCGGATACCCTTCGTACTTACGAAATGTTTATCGGTGCATTTGACCTTGCCGCATCATGGAGTCAGGATGGCGTTAAAGGCTGCCGCAGATTTCTTGACCGTGTATGGAAGCTGCAGGATATGATGACCGACGAAGACACCTTCAGTGCTGCGCTTGAGACGAAGATGCATCAGACCATCAAAAAAGTTACCGAAGATTACGAGAGCCTGAAATTCAATACTGCGATTGCAGCGATGATGTCTCTGATTAACGAATTTTACCGTATCGGAAAGGTTAGCAGGAGGGAGTACACCACATTGCTTCTGTTGTTGAATCCGGTTGCACCGCATATGACCGAAGAGCTCTATGCAATGTATGGCGACGGCAAGCGTGCATACCAGTCCGAGTGGCCTTCCTACGATGAGGCAAAGACCGTTGAGAGCGTAGTGGAAATTGCAGTTCAGATTAACGGAAAGGTAAAGGCAACTGTGAAGGTACAGCTGACCGACGACCAGGAGGTAGTAAAGGCAAAGGTATTTGCAGAGCCTATGGTACAGAGCCTTGTAGAAGGAAAGAACATCGTAAAGGAAATCTACGTAAAAGGCAGAATTTACAACATTGTTATAAAGTAACATTTTACAACGGAATCAGTTTAACCGCTTTAGCGGTAGCTAAAAAGAGAGAGGGACGCAAACAAGTTTGCATTTCCTCTCTCTTTTTAAGCTACAGGATGCTCGAAGAGCATCAACTGATTCCGTTGTAAAATGATTGCGCCCCCGCCCAAGCGAGCCGAAGCGACAGCGAAGGCGAGCTTGGGGCAGTCTTCCTGCATTTTAGAACATCAGCGACGGGGACGTTTTCCCTGGGCTTCCCCCTGTATTAAAATATCCTGCAGCCGTTTCTTTTCCTGATCGTTCATTGTTTCCTTCAGCAAGCGAATCATAAGCCGGGCTTCTTCCTTGGTAAATAAGAGATTTTCAGCCTGCATTTCCTGCTGGAAGCGAAGAAAAACAGGCATAATCTTTTTCTGTGGAGTAGATTGAACCTTTTCTAAAAATTCGACCAGTTTAGCTTTCTTACGTGGGTCCATGCCGGAGAGTTCCTCCCGGCTCAGCCAGTCTGAATTCATGAATCTTCCTCCAATATTCCTTTCATCATGTCCATAGTTTCCTGTTGCTCCGGTGAGAGCATCTGCATAAAGAAATCCATGGGATTGCTTTCCTCCCCGTGTTCTTCCGCATTTTTTGCAAAGCTCTGATACATGGAGAACATCCGCATGGCATCCTGCATGGAATGAAATTGATTCATCATGCTTTGCTCCTGAGGGGA
The DNA here is from genome assembly GCA_002479645.1 of Lachnoclostridium sp. UBA7482. GTDB lineage: Bacteria > Bacillota > Clostridia > Lachnospirales > Lachnospiraceae > ISDg. Next base: position 12,489 of record DLOO01000072.1, read on the forward strand.
CAGAAGCGGTGTAATCGCCTGAAACAGACTGTCAGTGTCGGTAACCAGGGCTTCTCCCGGAGGAATGTCCGCCGGACGGGAGCGGGCGGACTGCATGCATTGATTACATTCTGCAATGTTACAGAGAATAGTAAGCAGCGGCCGAAGGTTTGGATGCAGAAACGGAATGGCCGCATGCAGAATCTTAATGTCTTTTGGGGACATGCCGCCTCCATCTGCAGGGATAGGACAGTATATGTCCGAAGGACAGGAAAATTGCATGTCTTAGGAATAATTTGAAGGGGGATTGGTTAGTCCGGATAAATCAGACGCTCATCGGTGATGTTTTCCAGTACGTCACGCAGATATTTTGCTGCCAGATGGCGCGCCATCGGAAGGTTCATATCCAGATAATTGCCGCAGCTTCGGGCATCGGCGCCGGGCACCTCGCCCTCATAGGATGCAATAAATGCGCATAATTCCTTCATTAAAGGTACAATGTCCTTTGATGTATAGTCGCCGCCTAAAAGCAAATAAAAGCCCGTACGACAGCCCATAGGGCCAAAATAAACGACCCTGGAGCCGTAGTCGGTATGATTTCTGAGAAAGGTAGCCGCCAGATGCTCGATGGTGTGTATCTCTGCGGTATTCATTACCGGCTCACGGTTCGGCGCGGTAAAACGTAAATCAAAGGTCGTAATTGTCTGATCGCCGATGTTGTCCTTTCTCGAAACATAGATACCGGGCAAAAGTGTTTCATGGTTTATTGTAAAGCTTGCAATAGGTTTCATGGTTTGACTCCTTTTGGTATTCGGTGTTTTTCAAATTCAGTATAGGGGATAGAAACCCAAAAGGCAAAGACTTTTTTGCAGTCTTGAAAAAATGGCAAATTTTTGATATACTCAAACCATTGATGAAAAGGGGGATACAGAATTGGCTGGAAGGAAAAAGTCAAAAGAGAATCAGGAAACCGCGAAGGAACGACTTCTGCTGGCCGCTGTAAAGCTCTTTGCCCTTAAAGGTTACGAAGGAACAACGACGCGGCAAATTGCAGCAGAAGCAGGCTCCAGTATTTCAATGCTTAACTTTTATTATGGAACAAAGGAAAAGCTGTATGAAGCGGCAATGGAACATATCATGGATGTGTGCATCAGGCAGAACATTTCTGTTTTTAAGGATATTATTGATTCTCGTCAAATGGAGTCAGACAATATCCAGCGAATATGGGAAATGATCGAAAAGCTGACGGATCTGCTGCTTAGGATCATCGGATCGACGGAATATCAATATGAAGTGCTTCTTTTGAATCGTGAATTACAGGATCGCCAACAATCTTTCCGGCAAATAGAACCAATTCTGATGTTTTTCTACAACTACGAATTGCTGTTTGAGGCATATACAAAGTCTCCGTCGAATACAGATTGGGCACAAGAGCTGAGTTTTGCAACGGTTACGGGTATATTATCCGAAATTAGTTACCCGAAGCTGTATGAACATTTTGTGTCAGCGGATAAATATACGGGTGAAAGGGAGCGTTTTGCTAAAGAATATCATCTGTGTGCAATTCACGAAACATTGATGCTTCATAAGAATATATAGCTTTAAGAGAAACTGCTTGTAATCGTCAAATTATGGGCGGTTTCTTTTTCTTTTGTATATATATTGACTTTTTTATAAATTCAGGGTATGATAGAATCAAATGATTCTATATGGAGGTGAAGTATGTTTGACGTGGCAATTATAGGCAGCGGTCCGGCGGGTATTTCGGCTGCGTTGACATTGCAGGCGAGGGGAAAAAACTTTGTCTGGTTTGGCAGCAAGCAATTTTCTCCTAAAGTTCGTGCGGCAGAAAAGATAAGAAATTATCCGGGACTAAGCAATGTGTCCGGCGAAGAATTGGAAAAGGCTTTCCGGCAACAGATAGATGCTATGGATATCAAAATCACAGAAAAAACTGTGACAGGTATCTATAGAGTGCGGGATCATTATTCCGTTCTCTGTGATCAGGAAATTACAAATGCATATGCTGTGATCCTTACTACCGGAGTCACATCTGTAAAGCCAATTCCCGGTGAGCTGGAGTATGTGGGCAAGGGGGTTAGTTATTGTGCGACCTGTGATGGTTTTCTTTATAAGGGCAAAACCATTGCTATTGTCTGCACTTCCAAGGATTTGGAACATGAAATTTCATTCTTGGCCGAACTCGCCGGTAAGGTCTATCTGATTCCGCTATATAAGGATGTGACTGTTTCCGGCGAAAACATTGAGATCATTCAGGAAATGCCGAAAGAAATCATGGGCGAAAAGAAGGCGGAAAGGCTATGCTTCGCAGAACACGAGGTTGCTGTAGATGGAATCTTCATGCTTAAAGATGCCGTTTCCCCCAGTGTACTCGTAAAGGGCATCGCTGAGGAAGGGGGACACATTGCGGTGGACAGAAGGTGCGCCACCAATCTTCCCGGATGCTATGCCGCCGGCGATTGCACAGGTCGTCCTTATCAATATGCAAAGGCAGCCGGTGAAGGCAATGTTGCGGCGCACTCGGCGCTGGATTATCTGGCACAGAATGGATATAAGACCGTAAAGGCATTCGGCAAGCCGCAAACATTGGAAGAGCTGATCGATGCGATCGACCGTTCTCGTTTGCCGGATGATGCGCATATTGAGAAAATCATGCTTCGACGTTTGACCGAAGGAGCCTTTGATTTGATTCCTTTGTCTGAGGGAGATAAGGCTGTAAACGGAGATGTAGTTACATTTTCTGTAACCGGCGGTGAAGGACGTTACGAGAAAGAAAATCTGCGTCTTACACTGGGTCAGGGAATCTATGACAGCACGATCGAAAATACTATGGTCGGGAAAACTGCCGGAGATGTTTTGAAGGTTACGGTTGGTAAACGGAAGCTTACCATTGTCATCCACGAAATTTGCAGAAAACAAATCCCCGTTATGACCGATGATATGGTCAAGGCGCAGCATATTGAAAATGTTACGAACCTGGAGCAGTTTCGTGAAGTGCTGAAAGAAGAAATGACCATGAACGAGATCTACACGATTACCGGTGAGATTATTCAAGAACTGATGGAAAACATTCCCGAACCGGAATATGATGAAGAAACACTTGCGATTCTCGGACAGCTTGAAATTGGATTCTTTGATAAGCAATTCAAAGAAAACAAAGGTAAGACACTGGATGAGATGACATCTGAGGAAATGAAAGAGGAGCTTGGCTGCTCCACAAAGGAAGAATTTACTTGTGGCAGACATGAATGGTATAAGATCAAGATTAAGCAGTGCTGCGCACTGTCTCAGGCGCTGCACATTGAACTGAAAGATCAATATGATTTTAGATCCAATTATGAAGCCTTAGGACTTTTGCAGATGAAGGTTGTAGAGGTCATAAAAGCCGGATTGACAGGAGGCGAAAATTATGGTTCGTAAGGTTGCGTTTAAGGACTTTGATAAAACAGTGAAGCATGGCGATTGGGTCATTGATTTTTATACCGATCACTGCGGTCCATGCAAAATGCTGGATGTAGTTATAGATGAGGTGCTGCTTGATAATCCGATTGTGAATCTTGCAAAGTGCAATATTGAGGATGACCCCGAATATGTACAGCGCTTTGAGGTGGACGGCACACCTACCGTTTTGTTTTACCATGAAGGAATAGAAAAGCAACGTTTTGTTGGTGCACAGGACAAGGAAACAATCGTGAAATGTCTGTCTGTATCTATGTACGATTAAAAGGGAGGGATGTTTGTGAACGAACAGTCCACTGCCAAAGAAGGTAAATGGAAATCGTTTTTCTGTTTGCTGGCACACGGTAAAATTGCATGGGGATTCGTTGCCATCGGATACATTATTTCCCTTGCGTCGGGGGCTATCGCTTTGCAGTTTTCCAACAAAATGGGCGATTTGGTTGCGGGAGATTTCTCCATGGGAACACTGTACGGCTTTATCTGGATGACAGCCCTTTATGCACTGTTTAACGGCCTAAGCAATATTGTCATGACGATTGCACAGACAAAGAGCGTAAAAAACCTGCGAACAGTCTTATGGAATAAGCTGATGCGCCTGCCGTCCTCTCATCCGATGTCAAGCAAATCCTCTGAGATGCTTTCAACCATCACGGTGGACGCAACAACATCCATGACCTATGTTTTAATGTGCCTGGTAGGAATCCCGACAGCAATTTATTTTGTTGTGCTTGCAGCAATACAGGCGGCATCCATGTCTACCCGTTTTTTGATTCCGATCTTCTGTTTGGTGCCTGTATATGTGGTCTACGGTATCATCATAGGAAAGCTTAATCAGAAAACCAATGTGAAGGTGCAGACCAGCATTGGTATGCTGACGGGGTTTCTTTCGGAGCGGCTGCGTAATCTGGATTTGATTAAAGCCTATAATAGTCAGTTGACAGAAGAAGAGGCCGGCACAGAGGCTGCCCGAAAACTGTATAAGCAGAATTGCTTTTTAACCACGATTAACACCGGCATTATTTTATATACGCTGTTGTTTGATTCCGTTTGTGTGATTATGGCGGTTTTGTTCGGCTCTTCTATGATTAAGGCAGGAACATTGCGTCCGCAGGAATGGGCGAACTTCTTTATTCTTCTGCCTATGGTCAACAATATGCTGCGTAGTGCATCCGGGATGTGGGTAAATGCGAAAGGAGCCCTTGGATTTACAGCCCGAATTTCCGCTCTATTGGAGGCTCCGGAAGAAAAAACAGATGGCAAAGCAGTCGACAAGATCGGTAATATTGCCTTGTGTAATGTTAGCTTTTCCTACGGTGAAAAAAGGGTACTGGATCGCATCAGCTTTACCATTCCCATGGGAAAGCGAACAGCTATCGTGGGTTATTCCGGTTCCGGCAAGAGCACGCTCCTTAATTTGATCGAGCGGTTTTACACTCCGGACGAAGGTGTGATCACGCTTGCAGGTGAAAATATCGCAGAACTGGAGCTTTGTGACTACCGCAACAAGATCGCATATGTGCAGCAGGACACCGGTATGTTTTCCGGTACAGTCAGAGAGGCGCTGCTATATGGGATCACGGATGAAAAAAGCGACGATGAGCTGCTGGATGTGCTGAAAAAAGTATCGCTTTATGAGGATGTTCAAAGACTTCCTGCCGGCTTAAACAGTAAGGTGGCATTGTGGGGCGCATCGCTCTCCGGCGGTCAGCGGCAAAAGCTGGTCATTGCCCGTGAAATGCTTAAGCCAAGTCCGATTATCCTATTGGATGAGCCTACCAGTGCGCTGGATCTCACAGCACAAAGTACGGTTTTTGATGCGATCCTGCACTATTTTGACGGACGAACGATTGTAACGGTAACACACGATCTGAGATTGATCGCAGAGGCAGATCAAATTGTTGTGATCGACAATGGGATGGTTGTTGCACATGGCATACATACGGAGCTTCTGGATCGTTGTGAATTATATAAGAAGCTTGTTGAAGAAAAAGCCTTTGAGGAGGTGTACGGAGAATGAAAAAGAAAAAAACTCTTTCTATTCAAAAATACCTCTCGATTTTTAAGGGGCTGAGACTTCCGTGGCTGTTTTTGACTCTATCTGTGGCAGGAGCAATACTAAGTTATCTGTTTACCTTGAATTTGGCTGATTTAACAGCCGATGTGGTAAGCGCAACCGGTGATGTAAAAAAGACAAAGCTTGCCGGATATGTGATTGCAGCGCTGATGGTAGTGATCGGTACAACTGCTTCGTACTGGTTTCGAGAGATCGCCGCACAAAAAATCAACCTGTCCCTGCGGATTAAGCTTTGGAAGAAGCTTGTCCATTTGCCGAGGAATCAATATGACAAGGATGGCGGCGAAGGTTTTGTCAGTCGTATCACAACAGACTGTACCTTCTCAAGCACCTTCTTTACCATGATGGTGGAATTCGCATCGCTTGCCGTGGGAGTTGTGATCTATTATGTAGAACTGTTTTCCACGAATGCAACGATCAGCGCAGCGTCCATTTTGCTATTACCGGTTACGGTATTGATTGCATGGGGGTATGGCAGGCTTTGCTATCTTTTGAACCTCAACAATCAGGAACGCCTTAGTGAAACTACCGAATATCTTATTGAACGTGTTTATAATATGCCGCTTCTTCGTGCTGCGAATATGCAGGAAAAAGAAAGTCAGGCAGGTGTTCAAAGATTTGCCACACTGTATAAAGTGGAAATTCAAAAAGGGCTTTTAGCTTCTCTGAACACTTTCATTAACGGTGCAGTTCCTGTGATTTCCATGGCAATTGTGTTTGTGGTCGGCGCCGGATTTGTCAATGCGGGGGCAATGACGGCCGGCGGGGTTTATGCATTTTATCTCGTGGCAAACAGTGCGGCGGTACTCTTTGCCAATATTGTAGAGTATGCCGGGTCCATTCGGGGTTCTATCGGCGCTATGGAACGTGTGGCGGAAACTCTTGAACAAGCGGAAGAAGATGTTAAATCCGGAGAAATAACGCCGAAAAACGGAAAGGTTACCGTAGAGCATGTGACGTTTGGTTATACAGGGGCTTCAATTCTGAATGATGCTGAAATCACTATACCGGAGAATAAGCTAACGGTAATTGTCGGCTCTAACGGAGCAGGAAAAAGCACGCTGTTCCGTCTGTTAGAGCGATTCTATGTTCCAAAGGAAGGTGCAATCTGTGTGAACGGAAAAGCAGCAGGAGAGTATTCCGTAGAATCGTGGAGACATAGAATTGGATATATGCCGCAAGACGGCGTTTTGATGGCAGGCACGATCCGCACCAATCTTTCCATGGGAGCAGATCACCTTTATTCGGATGAGGAGATCAATGTTGTTGTTAAGCAACTTGCTTTAGAACCATTCTTTGCGTCTTTGCCGGATGGGTTTGACAGTGCAGTAGAAGCGGGAGGAAAGAACTATTCCGGTGGGCAGAGGCAGCTGCTCGGTATGATGCGAGTTCTCCTATATGATCCCGAGATCCTGCTTTTGGACGAAGTTACATCCAATCTCGACGCACACAGTGCTCGTCAAATCAAGGGAGCACTGAAAGAAATCTGTCAGAGCCGTACAGTCGTTATGATCGCACACGATTTACAGACTATTTTAGAAGCAGACCATGCCCTTATTCTGCGAGACGGTAAAGCGGTCTACGCAGGCGATCCAAGACAAGTTCTGACGGAGATCAACGATTATCGTAGAGAAGTTATGGGACAATAAATATAAAAGTGAAGCTGCATTGATTAACCAGTGTGCAGTATAGATTACAGAAAGCGAGATATCAAATGAATATCATAAAAAAATGTGATGGATTTTCAGAATTGTCTGTTATGCTCCTGACACAGCTCGGTGCGCAGCTGCACTTTTATCGACACGATAAAACCGGAGCGGAATTGATCTGGCTGGAGCGTGCGTCAGAAAACAAAACCTTTTCCATTGCCTTTCAAACCATACCGGAAGATGATACCGGCGTATTTCATATTCTGGAGCACTCTGTTCTTTGCGGCTCTGAAAAATACCCCGTGAAAGAGCCGTTTGTAGAACTGCTCAAAAGTTCTCTGCACACCTTTCTAAATGCCATGACATTCCCGGACAAGACAGTATATCCTGTATCCAGCCGCAACGATGCAGACTTTTTGAATTTGATGCGTGTCTATTTGGATGCGGTATTCCGTCCGAATATTTACAAAAATGCAAATATCTTTCGGCAGGAAGGCTGGCATTACGAATTGGATGCAAACGGCACGCCGTCCTATGTAGGCGTGGTATTCGGTGAGATGAAGGGGGCATTTTCCTCTGTAGATGAAATTATCTATACGAAGCTCAATTCCATGCTTTTTCCTGAAAGCAGTTATCGGTTTTGCTCCGGCGGTGATCCTGAACATATCCCGGATCTGAGTTACGAGCAGTTCATTGAGGCGCATCGCCGATTCTATCATCCATCCAACGCAAAAATATTCTTGGACGGTACGCTTTCTATTGATGAGATTCTTGCTGATATTGATGCTGAGTATCTTTCAAAATATGAGCGAAGAGAGCCTGATTTTGCACTGACTTATCAGTCTGCAATTTCTGAATGCGCGGAAACGATAGAGTATGAACTATCGCCGGAGGAAACGGTTGAAAATAAGACGCATTTCGCAATGGCAAAGGTTATCGGAACATGGCAGGATATTGAAAAGTTGACAGCTATGCAGGTGCTGACTGACTATCTTGCCGGATCGAACAGCTCACCGATTACCCGTGCTGTATTGGAACAGGGATTGGGGCAGGATTTCGGAATTGTCATTGATGATTCCATTGCACAGCCCTACATGATGCTACAGATTCGCAATTGTGCAGATAAAAAGCTTTCCGTAATGAAAGCGGAAATGCGAACAATATTCGATGGGGTATTAAATCAAGGGCTGGATCAGCAGGAGCTGGTTGCATCGCTTAACCGCCTGGAATTCCGGTCGAAAGAGCGCAAGGAACCTTTTGGCGTGGGATTAGCGCTTGCCTCCTATAAATCTTGGATATATGGCGGAGATCCTTCTCTATATCTGGATATGAGTGAGGTCTTTGCATCGTTACGAAAAAAAATAGACAGTTCGTATTTTGAGGAGCTGCTAAAGCAAATGTTTTTAGACGATCAGGGCATGGCTGTTCTCACAGCGTCCCCGTCTCACACAATCGGAGAGGAAAAGCGTAGGGCTGAGACGGTACGGTTGGTTGCTGCAGCGGATGCATGGAGCGACGCAGAAAAAATCACTGTACGGGAGACGCAGAAAATGCTGTCTGTTTGGCAGCAGACGCAGGATACCGCTCAGTCTTTGGCGACCATTCCCCATCTGGGCATATCTGATCTGTCATCGGAGCCGCTGTGGACAAATTGCGAGGAAGAAATGCGCGGCCATGTGCGTATTCTTCGTCCGAAGCTTTCCACGTCCGGTACGGTATATCTTAATCTGTATTTTGCGTTGCAGGAGGCAACTGTTGCAGAACTATCAGAGATGAGTTTGATGTGTGAGCTGCTGGGAAACCTGCCGACCTCCGACCACACAAGAGAGAGACTTGCCCGCCAAATCAAAACGCATTTGGGAGAGCTTTCTTGCAAAATTGTGTCTATCGGAAAAACAAATGATCCGAATCAGGCAGTGTGTTATTTGTGTGCAAGCTGTAGTGTGTTGGAAAGCAATGCAGATCATGCAGTCTCACTGATTCGTGAAATATTGTTGCAGACGGAGTTTGATCATGAAAATATGGTTCGTGAGGTCATCGGGCAGTCATTTATCAATGCGCAGCAAAGTTTGATTATGTCCGGTCACCAATATGCCTTTCGCCATGTGCTCTCCTGTCAAACGGCTGAAGGCTTGGCAAATGAGGCAACCAGCTATTTCGGATATTATCAATATTTGAAAAACGCTTCGGCAAGCCTTGATTTTGATAAACTTCTTGCCACCATTCGGAAGGTTATTGAGAATTTGACTTCTTTACCGCTGACAGTCGGCGTAACCGGGCAGTTAAGCGATGGCTCGCTGGACAAGCTGTTATCAGGTTTCGGCGGAGTATCAAACCGTGCAACCATTCAATTGGAGCAGTCCGCAACGGTCAAGGATGCGATTGTCATTCCTGCCGGAATTGCCTATGCAGTACAGGGCGGCAATCTCAAGCGTTTGGGCGGCGCATATCATGGCAGTTTTACGTTGGCGGCAAAAATAATATCGCTGAACTACCTCTGGAATGAAGTGCGTGTACAAGGCGGTGCTTACGGCTCCGGTATCAATGTCAACGCCAAAGGGGATGTGTTCTGTTATTCGTATCGTGATCCGAATCCGTCAAGAAGCATGGGAGTTTATCGCAGGGCTGCCGACTATTTGCACCGATTCTGTGAAAACAAGGAATCGTTTGCCGAACTGCTGATCGGCGCTGTGTCTGATGGAGAACCGCTGTTGTCAGTAGCGGATGAGAGTCGTGCCTCCGTTGAAAATGCTCTGCGTGGGGTCACTCTTGAAACTAAGCGGAAGGAGCGCAAAGAGCTTTTGAACGCCTCCTATGCGGATTTACTCAAATTTGCAGAACTCTTGCATTTGCTTTGTGAAAACGAATCCTCCTGTGTTGTCGGCAATGAACCGCTTCTTGACAGCTGCGGGGAGGATGCCGAAATTCGACTTTTATAAGGAGTAATCGTATGTTGGATGAAATGACAAGAAAAAGGTATTATGATGTCCTGAGCGAAGAGCTTGTCCCTGCTATGGGATGTACCGAACCGATATCGCTGGCTTATGCTGCGGCGGTTGCCCGCAAAACGCTGGGAGTCCTGCCGAAATTGGCGGAAATCACGGTAAGCGGCAATATTATCAAAAATGTGAAAAGCGTAATTGTTCCCCATACAGGGGGAATGCATGGCATAGAAACAGCAGTTGCCATCGGATTTATCGGCGGAAATGCGGACAAAGAACTGGAAGTATTATCTGACATCAGCGAGGAACACATCCAAGAGCTGACAGAGTATTTGCAGAATGCGGTCCTGCATGTTCATCAGTCTGAATCAGGCAGGATTTTTGAGATTGTGATAAAAGCAAGTGCAGATGGACAGATAGCCGAAGTGACCTTGCAGGACGGACATACCAATATCACATGCATTGAAAAAAACGGAGAGGTTATTTTCTGTGCGGATCGTACTCCTGACAGTATAAAGAAAACGGATCATAGTTTTTTGACGGTAGAAGGAATCGTGGAATATACGCAGAATGTTCCCCTTGACGATGTGAAGCAGCTCCTTGACCGACAGATCGAATTTAATACTGCCATTGCAAAAGAGGGATTGTCCGGTAGCTGGGGGGCTTCCATAGGAAAAATTTTGCTCAAAACCAACGGCAACAGTGTATCCAACCGTGCTAAAGCGTGGGCTGCAGCAGGATCGGATGCCAGGATGAATGGTTGCGAGCTTCCGGTAGTAATCAACTCAGGCAGCGGTAATCAGGGAATGACAGCTTCGCTCCCGATCATTGTATATGCCGAAGAATTGAATGTATCCAAAGAACAGCTCTACCGTGCTTTATTGATTTCCAATTTGGTAACCATTCATCTTAAGAGCGGTATTGGATGTCTTTCTGCCTATTGCGGGGCTATCAGTGCCGGATGCGGAGCCGGTGCGGGTATTGCATATCTGTATGGCGGCGGTTACACGGAAATTGCTCACACCATCGTCAATGCGGTAGCAATCAATTCCGGTGTGATTTGTGACGGCGCTAAGGCATCCTGCGCCGCCAAAATCGCTTCTGCGGTTGAGGCCGGTATTTTAGGTATGAATATGTATATGCACGGCAGCGAATTTCACGGCGGTGATGGACTTATTGTAAAAGGTGTGGAAAATACCCTGCAAAATATCGGCCGTCTCGCAAGGCAGGGAATGGCTGATACCGATAAGTCCAGCGGTGATATGTCA
>DLOO01000018.1:0-6030 GCA_002479645.1 Lachnoclostridium sp. UBA7482
CTACTTTTTTAGTATAGCTCCAGGGCAAACGATGAAAGAGTTACACGCTATCTGACTTGGTGCCCCCACGAGTCACCGGAAGCAACAAAACAGCTTTTAGAGCTTTGGTGTGCTGCCTACGAGAACCCGAACACATATAATTGGGTTATGGAATATGAAGGGGCACCTATCGGCAATATCAGCGTTGTTCGATTGAATGAAAGGTCGGAATATGCAGAACTTGGTTACTGTATGGGGTACGCTTTTTGGAATAAAGGCTTAATGCCTGAAGCTGCAAAAGCCGTCATTGATTATCTCTTTGCCGAAATCGGTGTAAATCGTGTTGGCATATCTCACGCAGTTAAAAACCCTGCTTCCGGCAGAGTTGCGCAAAAATGCGGTCTTACTTTTGAAGGGACAAAGCGTGAATACTTCAAAACCTCGACCGGAGAGTTTCTCGATATATCCTATTATGGTATAATCAGGAGCGAATGGGAAAAAACGAAATAAGGAGCGCAGATTAATGAATAATCGTATAATTACCGATGTAACAAACTTTATATTCGTATCTGATGAAGTTGAAAAAGCTGATGCCATTTTTCTGCCCGGCAGCTCACACCCTGAACAACCCGAATATGCGGCTGAACTGTATCATCAGGGCTATGCAAAGTGGCTTATACCCTCCGGTGGAATCAGCGTAAAAGCAGATAAATGGCATGGAGTTCGTTCAAAGGCGGATATATACAACGGCAATTATCAATCCGACTGTGAATTTTTTACGGATGTGCTCCTGAAAAACGGCGTTCCGGTCTCGGCGATTATTGGAGAAGATAAGTCCGGTCACACCCGCGATAACGCCTTCCTTTCACGAAAGGTCGTTGACGAAAGAGGTGTTGATATAAAAACAGCGTTAATCGTCTGTAAAGCGTTTCACGCTCGACGGTGCCTTATGTTATATCAAATGGCCTTTCCTGATGTGGACATAAAAGTGTGCCCCGTGCATTGCTACAACATTACCAAAGATAATTGGTATAAAAGCGAAACAGGAATAGACCGTGTTCTTGGCGAATTGGCTCGGTGCGGAAATCAATTTGTTGGGGATATTAAGCAGTATTTAACAGTCAAAATGCCTTGAAAATACAGGATTTTCAGAGGGTGGTTAAGTATAAAGAGGTAAATAGATGCAGATATGAAAAAAGGTGAGGTGTGCTTATATTCGAGCGTGGATTTTGATTCGATTGCTATGAAATTGAATCAAACAGGAATTATTACTGATATAAGCAGAATACCAACCCAATCTTTATGCAATGAGGCCTATTGGTATATGTTGAAAAAATACAATTATCATGTGATTTTCATTCATGTACCCTCCATAAAGTATATTACAGAAGATTTTACCGAAAAAATAAGACACGTATTGTAAATATGATTTTGTGTTTGTACATAACAAGCAGGGAACGTAGGATGCTGGCGTAACTAGAAAAATTTGCCTTGCGGCATTGCAAATTGTGTGCTATGATATAGGGTGATATTATATGGAGTAAAGCAGATAGGAGCTGACAATAGTATGATGCTGACAACCTCGTCAAAAGTAAATGCAGCAAAAAAGCTTGCGGCAAGCGGCCGGTATGAAGAGGCGGTTGAGATTGCAGATAAGATTTCCTACGAGAAAGTATCTTCGATTCATGAGCTGACGGCCATTGCTAATATTTATCTCCATACCAAGCAGTATGAAGATGCAAAAACTGTGTACATAGAAATGTATCATCGGGCAAAGACGCATCGTGTAATGGTGGGTCTGATTGATTTGTGTCTCAAAACGCAGGAGCCGAAACAGGCGGAGCATTATATTCGCGAGTTCCGTAAGCTTGAGCCGGAGAATCCGGAGCGTCTGGTATTCCGCTATCGTGTTGATGTGATGCTTGGAAAGAGCAATGAGTATTTGCTTAAGAGCTTGACCAAATTAAAGGATGAGGATTATTCTGACATCTGGGGTTTAGAGCTTGCAAAGATATATTTTAAGGAAGGCGATTTGGCGGCCTGTGTAAAGGAGTGTCGTGATATCCTTTTGTGGTTCCCGGATTCGGATTTGCTTCCGAAAGTAAAGATTTTGCTGAATGCCTGCGAGGATGTATTGGAGCAGGAGCCCGGTGACGAGAGTCGGAGTGTTGAGGTTGTGGAGATTACCACCGCAGAAAAGGCGATTCCGACCGGAACCTATGACCGTATCATCTATGATGACGATGACGATGACGAAGACGATTATGTTATCCGCGGTTATTTTAATGCAGGAGTCGCTGAGGCAAGTGCAAAAGCGCCTGAGACAAGTACGGAATTTTCCGGTGTAAGCGCAGAAGCTTCCCCCGCAAATGAGGAGGAGTCATTTGCAGAGGAAGTAGAGGCATTGCCGTTGCAGGATACGATTCGGGATGGCTTGGCTGAGGAGGCTGAAGATATTTTTGCCGAAGGAGACGAGAGCGAGGAAGTACCCGTGGGGGAAGATGCGGCGGCGTCTGACAGGGAACCCGGTGCAGGGATAGGAGAGGAACCTGACGTGCTGCCTGAAGATTTGGGTAATTTGCGTACTGAGGAATTGGTTTACGATATGGATTCTTCTCTGTGGGAAGTTCCGGATGACGGTATGCTTCCCGCAAATAGCAGCAATTCCTGGATGAAGGGAATGGATGTAGCTTCGATGCCGAGCCAGCCGGCTGACGGCGAGCAGGATTTGACGGATGCAGCAATTAACGCAGTATTTCAGGAAGATGAAGCGGCAATCGAACAGGCATTATACGACTTGCTGAAGAAATGAGGTAACAATGGCAAAACAGGTATGGAAGCCCGGCAATATGCTTTATCCGCTGCCGGTTGTGATGGTGACCTGTCAGGACGATGACGGAAAGCCCAATATTATTACGATTGCATGGACCGGAACAATTTGCTCCGACCCGGCGATGGTTTCCATTTCCGTCCGGAAGGAACGGTATTCTTATGACATGATTCGACGTTCGGGCGAGTTTGTAATCAATCTCACCACGGAGGATTTGGCGTGGGCTACGGATTACTGCGGTGTCCGCTCCGGCAGTCAGACGGACAAGTTTGCCCGGACCGGTTTGACGCCGATTCCCGCCTCGAAGGTGAAGGCGCCGTTAATTAAGGAGGCACCGGTTGCCCTTGAGTGCAGGGTAAGGGAGGTTCTGCCCCTTGGCAGTCATGATATGTTTATCGCAGAGGTTGTTGCGGTTGACGCCGACGAAGCCTATATGGACGAAAACGGTAAATTCGACCTGGCAAAAGCCAATCCGTTAGTATATTCCCATGGAACGTATTTTACAATGGGGAAAGAAATCGGTAAATTTGGGTATTCTGTTAAAAAAAATAAATGAGTAGTATCGAATCCGCAGAAGCATCTGCAGGAACGGAGGCAGTTATGAATCAGTACGTCATTCAGGGAGGAAAAGCGCTGGCAGGAGAGGTAACCGTTGGCGGAGCTAAAAATGCTGCACTTGGTATTTTGGCTGCTGCCATTATGACAGACGATGACGTTACCATCGAAAATCTTCCCAATGTCAATGATATCAACGTATTATTGGAGGCAATCGCCGGAATCGGCGCAACGGTAAAGCGAATTGACGCACATACCGTATGCATCAGCGGACGCACCATTCGGAGCGAGACTGTAGATTCCGAGTTTATCCGCAAGATCCGCGCATCCTATTATTTGCTTGGTGCATTGCTTGGCAAGAGAGGTAAGGCGGCAGTTGCAATGCCGGGTGGATGTGATATCGGTGCAAGACCGATGGATCTTCATTTGAAAGGATTCCGTGCTTTGGGTGCGGAGGTTGTAACCGAGAATGGATTTATCAAGGCAAAGGCGGAGGAGATGCGCGGAACCCATATTTTCCTTGACCTTGTCAGCGTAGGCGCAACCATCAATATTATGCTGGCGGCAGCGCTGACTCCCGGACAGACGATTATTGATAACGTTGCGAAGGAACCGCATATTGTTGACGTTGCGAACTTCTTAAACAGTATGGGAGCCAACATCAAGGGCGCCGGAACCGATGTTATCCGTATCCGCGGTGTGAACAGGCTTCACGGAAGTACCTATTCGATTATTCCCGATCAGATTGAGGCAGGCACATTTATGTGTCTGGCAGCGGCAACGAAGGGTGATATTCTTTTGAAAAATGTTATTCCGAAGCATCTCGAGGCGATTACCGCAAAGCTTGTTGAAATCGGTGCGGAGGTGCGGGAAAATGATGATTCCGTTCGTGTCGTGGCAACGAAGAGACTTCGTTCCACGCAGGTAAAGACCCGTGTTTATCCGGGATTCCCGACCGATATGCAGCCGCAGATTGCTACGGTTCTGACGTTGTCCCGCGGTACCTCTACCGTTACGGAGAGTATTTTTGAAAATCGCTTCAGATATGTTGCAGAGCTTGTGAAAATGGGAGCAACCATTACCGTTGAGGGAAATGTTGCGGTAATTGAGGGCGTTGAGAGGCTGCAGGGCGCGAACCTCGAGGCGCCGGATTTGCGCGCGGGCGCCGCGCTTACTATGGCTGCGCTGGCGGCAGAAGGAACAACAACCATTACGCAGATTGAATATATTGAGCGTGGTTATGAGGATTTTGAAGGCAAGCTGAGAGAACTCGGCGCGAGCATTATAAAATGCCCGATTAACGATGGCAAGTCAACCATCGGGGGAATTGCCTGAATGTGGAGGAATTATGGATAAATTACTTTTTACATCTGAATCGGTAACGGAGGGACATCCCGATAAAATCTGCGATCAGATTTCCGATGCCGTATTGGATGCTTTGATGGAGCAGGACCCCATGAGCCGTGTTGCTTGTGAGACTGCAATTACCACCGGTCTTGTGCTGGTTATGGGGGAGATTACGACCGAAGGCTATGTAGATATTCAGAAAATCGTTCGTGATACCATCCGTGAAATCGGTTATGACCGTGCAAAATACGGTTTTGACGCCGATACCTGCGGCGTTATCGTAGCGCTTGACGAGCAGTCTGCCGATATTGCAATGGGTGTAGACAAGGCGCTTGAGGCGAAGAACGGCGAACTGGATGACAGTGCAATCGCAGCAATCGGTGCAGGCGATCAGGGTATGATGTTTGGTTATGCAACCAACGAGACTCCGGAATTTATGCCTTATCCGATCAGCCTTGCGCACAAGCTGACAGGACAGCTTTCCAGGGTTCGTAAGGATGGAACACTTTCCTATCTTCGTCCCGATGGAAAGTCTCAGGTAACGGTAGAATACGATGAGGCAGGTAAGCCGATTCACCTCAATGCAGTTGTTCTTTCGACACAGCATGATCCGGACGTGACCCAGGAGCAGATTCATGCCGACATTCGCAAATACGTTCTGGAGCCGGTGCTTCCTGCCGAGCTTTGGGATGACAAGACAAAGGTTTATATCAATCCGACCGGTCGTTTCGTAATCGGCGGTCCCAATGGTGACTCCGGTTTGACCGGACGTAAGATTATCGTTGATACCTACGGGGGTTATGCACGTCACGGCGGCGGTGCATTCAGCGGTAAGGACTGCACCAAGGTAGACCGTTCCGCAGCTTATGCAGCTCGGTATGTTGCAAAGAATCTGGTTGCCGCCGGTCTTGCGGATAAGGTTGAGGTTCAGCTTTCCTATGCAATCGGCGTAGCAGAGCCTACCTCCGTCAACGTAGATACCTTTGGAACCGGTAAGCTTGACAGCGAAGCTATTGTAAAGATTATTCGTGAGAATTTTGATCTTCGTCCGGCAGGCATCATCCGGATGCTTAATCTGCGTCGTCCGATTTACAAGCAGACGGCGGCATACGGACATTTCGGTCGTACCGATTTGGATTTGCCATGGGAAAAGCTTGATAAGGTGGATGCATTGAAGGCATATCTTGTTCCATAGGATTTGGCTTTCTTATGGAAAGTGGATTCACAGGGCTGCGAAAAGAGAAAGACGATGAAGGGCTGGTATCAAAACCGGCCTTTTTTGTCCTGATATGGCATGAATGCCAATCGTGACCGGATGA
>DLOO01000018.1:6092-8196 GCA_002479645.1 Lachnoclostridium sp. UBA7482
GACCGGATGAATGTGTCCCGATATGGCATAAATGCCAATCGTGACAATGATTATTCAGAAATGAGGGAAAACTATGTCAGGTATTTTATCAGCAATCGAACCAAAGAATGTATTTGCACATTTTGAGAAAATCTGTGATATGCCGCACGGTTCCGGCAATACCGCTATCATCAGCGACTATCTGCGCAGCTGGGCGGAGAGCAGGGGATTTGCGGTTGTGCAGGAGCCTTGCGGCAATATTATCGTGCGTGTGCCGGCTTCCGCAGGCTGTGAAGCTGCTCCCACCGTGATTTTGCAGGGACATATGGACATGGTTGCGGTAAAGGATGCGGATTGTGCAAAGGATATGGAGAAGGAAGGGCTGGCGCTTCAGACTGACGGCGAGTATGTGTGGGCAAAGGGAACCAGTCTCGGAGGAGACGACGGGATTGCGCTTGCCTACGCCATGGCGATTGCCGAAGCGGACGATGTGAAGCACCCGGCGCTTGAACTGCTTTTTACGATTGATGAGGAAACCGGCATGGACGGCGCTCTCGCACTTGACCCTGCGCTGATTCACGGAAGACGCCTGATAAACCTTGACTCGGAAGAGGAGGGTACGCTTCTGGTTGGCTGTGCGGGCGGAGCAAGAGTGGATTTGTGTATGCCGCTTGAGCGTGAGGAAATTTCCGGGTCGGCATACCGCCTGAAAATTGCGGGTTTGCAGGGCGGCCATTCCGGAGCGGAGATTCACAGGAATCGTGAAAATGCGCTGCTGCTGATGGGACGCATTCTCGGGTCGCTTGGGGCAGAGGCGGAGTATCGCCTTGCTGATTTGTGCGGCGGTACGAAGGATAATGTCATCCCTTCTGAAGCGGAGGCGCTCATTTTCTGTGAAGCGTCTGCCGAGGGGAGTCTGGAAAAGATTAAGAAGGATTTGCTGGCTGAGCTCATATCAAGAGAGCCGGGGCTTCAGATTACATGGGAGAAAACCCGTGAGACAGGAAGTGTGGTCAGTGGGGAATGCCGCGACCGGATTATCAGGCTTCTGACGCTGCTTCCGTTTGGCGTGGTTAAGATGAGCGCGGCAATGCCCGGGGTTGTGGAGACGTCAGCAAATGTCGGCACAATTACCATGAGCGACGAGTTCCGCCTTACCTGCTCGGTGCGAAGCATGATTGCATCCGCACGCGATTATCTGGCGCAGCAGATTGTTGTGCTTGCGGCATTGTGCGGATGTGAAAGCAAGGTGCATGGGGCGTACCCGGGCTGGCAGTATCGTCCCGAGTCGCCGCTTCGTGACACGATGATTGCCGTTTATGAGAAGATGTACGGCAAAAAGCCGCAGGTGGAAGCCATTCATGCCGGCCTTGAGTGCGGTCTTTTCCTTGAGAAGCTGCCGGACCTTGATTGCGTGAGCCTCGGTCCCGACATTTTGGATATTCATTCGACAAAGGAACGCTTAAGCATTGCCTCGACCGCGCGTATGTGGGATTACCTGAAGCAGGTGCTGACGGCATTGTGCTAGTGTGCCGACACGTATAAAAACAGCAGAATAAAAAGGAGCGGCGGTCATTTTGCCGTACCCGGACGTCAGAGAGTAATCTGTGCGACGGGAACGGTGTGACTGCGGCTCCTTTTGGCTTAAAATCGGTTTTTGCTATTTGGCAAAATAGTAGAAATCATCGGACGGCATCTTTCCGCCTACGGCTGCGGGATTCTGCTCAAAAAGTACCTGCAGGTACTTTTCCATAGCGGACTTCATCGCATCACCGGTCATACATTTGATGTTGCAGTACGGAATAGCGGTCTTGCCGATAGCTGCAGGGAAGATGTCAAAATGCTCCAAAATCTCAGCGGTTTCATCTACATTGCTTGCGGCAAATGCGGCACTGGCCTCAAATTCTGCAAGGAAGGCCTTGACGTTCTCGGGATTCTTCTCGAGAAATGCCTTGTTGACAACGATTACGCCGGTTACCACGGTGGAATCCTCATTGCAAAGCTCCCATTCCTTCGTGATGTCAAGGGCGATACGGACATCCGCATTTTTCTTCATAACGGTTGTAACGTAAGGCTGGGGAAGCATGGCGATTGCACCGTCTGAGGAAGCAGCCAGTCTGGCGGC
>DLOO01000018.1:8255-21455 GCA_002479645.1 Lachnoclostridium sp. UBA7482
AGCGTGTATTCCGGAGTTGTGCCCTGTCCGGCAGTGTAAATGGTTCTGCCCTTCAGGTCATCGACGCTCTGAACAGTATTGCCGTTTTCTACGATGTAAAGCACGCCCAGGTTATTGATGGCGGCAACGACAATCTTGCCCTCCGACTTGTTGTAAAGGGCTGCGGCAAGGTTGCAGGGAATTGCGGCAATCTGGAGCTCACCTTTAATCAGGGCTGCGGTAATCTCGTCGGCTGCACCGGCAACGGTAAAGGTATAGTGGTTAGCGGCCTCGCCCTTTTCGCTGTCGGACATCAGTTTCGCCATGCCGATAGCGGTCGGGCCTTTGAGGACTGCTGCGGAGATGTCAATCGGAGTAACGGGATTCTCGACAGGCTCGGTNNTTCGGGTCAGAGGCAGGCGTCGCGCTCACGGTGCCCGCAGGGGCGTCAGAGCTGTTCGGCTTATCCGCTTTACTGCCGCAGCCGGTCATAGAGACAAGCAGCGTAAGACTTAAGAATAATGCAAATAAACGTTTCATAGGCAGTTCCTTTCTTGCGGCGGGACTTTTTGGCGCGCCGACCAAGGGGTATTATAGGGGATTCGGAACGAAAAAGCAAGGGGCACCGCACTAGCGCGCGTTTTGTCCGAAATTCCGTCCTTTTTGTGCGGCAAATGCTGTTTGCCCGAAGGTTGCCGTTTGACGGAGATTTTTGTGGATGACGGAGCGATTTTGTGGTAGAATGTTCGCGAAGGCAAAAGGTTTTCGAGTCTTTTGCCGAAGCGCTGGTGAAGTTATGAAGACCGGGTAAAGTGCAGACATGGCAAAGGATTTATAAGATTTTAGGAGGTTTCACGGATATGTGGGCAGAAGAAAGTGTATTTTATCAGTTTTATCCCTTGGGACTTTGCGGTGCGCCGCAGTTTAATGACGGAGTGCAGGTTAACCGTATCGGTCGGGTTGCGGACTGGGTGCCGCATCTTCAGAAATTAGGGGTAAATGCAGTCTATTTCTCACCGATTTTTGAATCGGACGAGCATGGATATGACACCAGAGATTACAGTAAGGTGGATTGTCGGCTCGGAAGTAATGCGGATTTTGCCGAGGTGTGCAAATTGCTTCACGGCGCCGGTATCAAGGTTGTGCTTGACGGTGTATTTAATCATGTCGGACGCGGCTTCTGGGCTTTTCAGGACGTTCTGAAAAATGGCTGGAATTCACGCTATAAGGACTGGTTTTACCTGCGCGACGGACAATCTCCTTACGGGGACCCGTTCTGGTATGAGGGCTGGGAAGGCTGCTTTAATCTTGTAAAACTCAATTTGCAGAATCCGGAGGTTGTTGACCATCTTCTGTGGGCTGTCGAGAACTGGATTCGCGAATTTGACATCGACGGACTTCGTTTGGACGTTGCGTACTGTCTTGATCCGAATTTTATCCGCAGACTCCGCGGCTTCTGCGACAGCAGGAAGGCTGAATTCTGGCTTTGCGGTGAGATGCTCCATGGCGATTACAACCGCCTGATGAACAATGAAATGCTGCATTCGGTTACAAATTACGAATGCTACAAGGGTTTGTATTCCGCATTTAACTCTTATAATCTGTTTGAAATCGTGCATTCCCTGATGCGTCAGTTCGGACCGGAGCAGTGGACGCTGTACAAGGGAAAGCATTTGCTTGGTTTTGTCGATAATCATGATGTAACCCGCGTGGCTTCGATTCTGCAAAATCCGAACCATTTGCCGCTGATTTACGGTTTGCTGTTCGGTATGCCCGCCGTTCCGTGCGTATATTACGGCAGCGACTGGGGTAGGAAGGGCGAGAAATCCCAGGGCGATTGGGCTTTACGGCCGGAGCTTGCGAAGCCGGAGTGGAACGAACTGTCGGACTGGATTGCCAGACTTGCAAAGGCGCATAAGGAAAGCCGTGCCATCTGCTACGGCAGCTTCCGCCATGTTCTGCTGACGAACCGCCAGTGCGTGCTGGAGCGTGCGGTTGACGGGGAAGTGGTGCTTGTGTGCATCAATGCGGACGAGCAGGCATTTGACGCTCATTTTAACCGGGGACAGTGTACCGGCGTGGATTTGATTACCGGAGAACGTATGGAGATTAACGGCGGTATGCATATGCCGGGCTACTCGGTAAGATACCTGAGAGTATAAGGGGGAGCTATGAAACTGATTCACACGGGCGATTTGCATCTGGGGATGGAGCCGGAAAAGCAGCGTGGCTGGGGTGTTGACCGTGGCCGCGAGCTGTGGGATACGTTTGCACGGCTGATTGACGAGTGCAACCGGGTGGAGGTGGAGCTTCTGCTGATTGCAGGCGACTTATTCCACAGACAGCCGTTGGTGCGGGAACTGAATGAGGCGAATTTTCAGTTTTCGAGGCTTGAGAAAACACGCGTGGTTCTGATTGCAGGCAACCATGATTATATCGGTCTGCGCTCCAATTATGGGAATTTCGCCTGGAATAAAAATGTGACGATGCTCGTCGGGGAGGACATGCAGACCGTGGAGTTTGCGGATCTTGGCGTGCAGGTGTCCGGTTTCAGTTACCACAGACGTGACATTACAGAGGCGAAACTGGAAAATGCGGCGCGTGCGGGCGAGGGCATCTCCATTCTGCTTGCGCATGGCGGCGATGCAAAGGATGTGCCGATTGACTATAAGCGTCTGGGGCTGGCGGGATTCGACTATGTGGCGCTCGGTCATATCCACAAGCCCGAGAAGCGCCGGGAGAATATGTATCATTGCGGTTCTCCCGAGCCACTGGATAAGAACGAGACCGGCGAGCACGGATATGTACGGGTGGATATTACCGGCGGAGAGAAGCGCAGTGTGAAAGCAGAATTTGTACCGTTTTCAACGAGACGGTATGTTGATCTTGCAGTTTCGGTGACGCCCGCCGATACGAACGGTTCGATTACCGGGCAGGTGGCTGCAAAGCTTGCAGAGCTCGGGGAACAGAACATGTACCGGATTACGCTTTCGGGAACAAGAGATGAGCACCTGCAGCCGGATCTCGGAGCCATTGCGAGATTGGGGCTTGTGACGGAGGTGTTTGATGAAACGCTGCCGGAATATGATTTTGATGCAATTCGTGCGGCAAATCACGATAACCTGATTGGGATGTTTATTGATCGGATTACCGGGCTGCCCGAGCAGAATGAGGTAACCGAAAAGGCCTTGTATTACGGACTTTCGGCATTGTTGAAAAAGGACTGAAGGGCGGGGAAGGCTTATGAAAATTGAGAAACTAATCCCCGAGCAGTTCGGGAAATTCAATCAAAAGGAGGTCGCCTTCGGGGATGGCCTCAATATCATTACAGCACCCAACGAATCGGGAAAGACAACACTTTGCGCATTTCTGCGGGCAATGCTTTTCGGTATGGAGAAGCCCCGTGGACGCGCCGCGAAGCAGGATCTCTATACCCGTTATCAGCCGATGGACACGCCGGGAGCGTACCAGGGAGCAATCGAGCTGTCGATTGACGGCAGACGGTACCGGATTCGCCGGGTATTTTATCAGAACGAACGTAAGATTGAGATGACCGACCTGGACAGCGGAAGGGAGCTTCCGGCTCCCTGGGAGGTTCTGTCGCAGCTGATGCCGGAGCTTTCGGAAAGCGGCTACTGCAATACGGTCAGTGTACCGCAGAGCGGAGCCGTGACGGACAGCGCGCTTGCGGAGGAATTGCAGAATTATATTGCAAACCTTTCGGCGGCAAAGGAACAGGAAGTGGATGTTCCGAGGGCAATCAACGAGCTTACAGAGAAGACAAAGGAAATCGACCGTAAGAAGCTCCCGGAGGAGGCTGCCCGAATTGAGGAAGAGCTTCGACGGGATACGGTTCAGCTTATGGAGCTGGACAATGCGGCGAAGCAGGCACAGGAATCGCAGACGGAGCTTGAACAGAAGAAGGCGATTCTGGCGAGGCTTCGGGAAGAGCAGAGCCGGAACGGGGATAGTGAATTTGCGGTATGGAATGTTCGCTATCAGACTTATCAAAATGCAGTGCGCGACGCCAAAAACCGCGAAGAAGAATTGACGGAGAAAGAACGTGCGCTGTCGCCTGATATGAGCGAAGAGATTGCTAAGCGGCAGAGCGAGCTTGCCGCATACCGCAGGAAGGAGCAGGAGCTTCATCGGCAGGGTACGGAAATTGCGGCACAGAGTGATTCCATCAGCCGAGAATTTACGCAGAGACAGCAGGAGGCGGATGCAGCCTGCCGTAAAATGCTTGTTGCAGCGGGCGGAGTGAGCGTTCTCGGAATTGTTCTTCTGTCGGTCGGATGGGGTTTCGGAGTTGTGTTCGGGCTTATGCTTGCGGGAGCGCTGCTGCTGCTTGTTGCAGCGGGCGTGACGGCAGCTGCCCTTGGATATAAGGGACGAAATCGAAAAGCACGCGCAGCGCAGTATGAAAATGCAGACAAGGCGTGGCGGCAAATGTCGGAAGAATATGAGGCTGCACTTGCGGTACACAAGGCTTTACCGGGCGAAGAAGAGCAGCAGTCTCAGCTGGATGCGATGAACCGGGCGCAGGCTGCGGCGGAGAGCAGGCGTGCCGACATCCGGGAGCAGAGAGCGAAAAATCAGGAGCTTTTGGAGGAGCTTCGGGAGCAGGAAGAGGAGCTTTTGGAGTATTTTTCAACGTATGCACCGATGGATAGTCTTTCGGAGGCAGCGGTAGCAGAGATTCAGGGACGCCTTCTTGCGAAGTCGGCGAACCTCGAACAGAAAATTGCCGATGCCCAGCAGGAAGCGGACGCATTAATGCGAATTGCAGCGAAGCAGGAGGCGCTGGCTGAACGCGGAGCCGAGGTAGAAAACCGTGTGCTTGAGTACCGCAGACAGTTGGAGGAGCTTCATACCCGTATTCGCGAGGATGCACAGGAAAAGGAAGCCATTGAACTGGCGAAAAAGACGATTTTGAAGCTTTCTGAGGAGATACACGACAGCTTCGGTAAGGAGCTTGGCAAACGAACCTCAGAATATGTTGAGCAGCTGACTGCGGGAGCATATAAGAGTGTAACGGTTGACGAGAAGCTGAAGCTGAGGGTCAATACCGGAAGCAAATTCGTTAAATCCGACCGGCTGAGCGCCGGTACGATTGAGCAGCTGGCTCTTGCGGTTCGTCTGGCAGTAGGCGAGACAATGTACAGTAATTATAATCTGCCGTTGATTCTGGACGACGCATTTGCATTTTACGACGATGCGCGTCTGGAGGAAACCCTGCGTCTTTTGGTCGGGTGCGGTCGCCAGGTGCTTCTTTTTACCTGCCAGAAGCGCGAACGGAACATTTTGAAGGACAGAAACCTTCCGTTTTTTGAGGTAAAACTCTAAATCAAAAAAGTATTTGACACTGTCCTTCGGCAGTGGTAATATGTAGTAAATACAATTTACATTCTGAATCATGTGAAAGGTGAGAAGTATTATGTCATTTGAAGTTAAGAATTTAACAAAATCCTATGGAGAAAAGGTGGTCGTTGACCATTTGAGCTTCTCCATGGACAAGCCGGGAGTTTATGCGCTCCTCGGTACCAACGGCGCCGGCAAGACGACGTCCATTCGTGTTATGCTCGGTATGCTGCAATATGACGAGGGCGAGATTTTGTGGGACGGTAAGCCGATGGTTCCCGCAGAACGCAACATTGGATATCTGGCCGAGGAGCGTGGTTTGTACCCGAAGTATTCGCTTCTTGACCAGCTGCTGTATTTTGCCGGTCTGAAGAATGTGCCGAAGGCCAAGGCGATGGAGCGCATTCATTACTGGTCTGAGCGTCTGAAGCTGGATGAATACATTTTCCCGCCCAAGAGAGTTAAAGGGCAGAAGAAGACCAAGTCCAACCGTGCCGATCAGCTCAGTAAAGGTAACCAGCAGAAGATTCAGCTGATGGCAGCGTTGATTTCCGACCCTGAGATTTTGGTTCTCGATGAGCCGTTAAGTGGTCTTGACCCCGTGAATGCGGACCTTTTCAAGACCGTTATCCGAGAAGAGATGCAGAAGGATAAGTATATTATCATGTCCAGCCACCAGATGCATACCATCGAGGAATTCTGTACCGATTTGACTATTCTGAATCGCGGTAAGGTTGTTCTTCAGGGGAACCTTGACGAGATTAAGAAGGGCTACGGCCGTGTAAACCTCTTCGTCAAATGCGATGAAGATATCGCATCCTACATTGAAAAGGCAGGGCTTACGATAGCGGAAAAGCTTCCGTCCGAATACCATCTGAAGGTAAGCGGAGAGGAGCAGGCTATGGAATTTTTGCAGATGTTAATGCAGGAAAAGGTTACCATCGTTCGTTTTGAACTCCGCGAGCCTTCCCTCCATGAAATTTTCGTTGAAAAGGTAGAAAATGCAGGAGGCAGCGATGAAGAAGAGTGAATTTCGCGGCTGGACTAAGGTATTTTCCTTTACCCTGGTGCAGACAATTAAGAACCGGGCCTACATCATTTTTACGGTTTTGATAGCAGCCCTGTCTCTGTTTGCCATGCCGATTCTTCAGCTGATTCTGAATGGCGGAGACGACGAGGCTACGACAGAGATTAAGAAGATATATTGGTACGATGATTCCAAAGCGCTGTTAGGCGAAAGCTTTAGCGACATGGGACTATCCTTCAGCGGCTTAAAGGAGCCGTATGCGTCCATCCCGCTGGAGAAGACCGACAAATCCCATGAGGAGATGCAGGACATCATTGAAAAAGACGAAAAGGATGCCGTATTGGCACGCCTTTATATGGGTGAAATGGGTCTTACGATGGAGATTATGCGTTCGTCTGAAGGCAGTATTACCGAGGGCGACGGTTCGGATCTTGCGGCTGCAATGATTGATTGCATTATGGAGTTTAAGGAGACGACCGCCGGGCTTACCGAAGACCAGAAGAAGATTGTTGATTCCGAGCTGGAGCTTTGGATGGAGGAGGTCGATGAGGAGAATCACATTGTCTCCGAGGAGGACACCCGAATTTCCGAGGCGCAGTACTGGATTATTTATATTCTCCTGTTTGTTGTCATGATGATTAGTATTTTGGCAAGTACGCAGGTTGCAAGCTCTATTGTTATGGACAAAGCCACAAGAGTTGTTGAGTATTTGCTCACTTCTGTGCGTCCGATGGCTTTGGTTACCGGTAAAGTGCTGGCGTCGCTGCTGGCGTCCATTGGACAGGGATTTGCCATGTTTGGCCTGATGCTTCTTTCCAATAAGGTAAGCGGAATGCTGTTCCATACAACGAGTCCGCTCGAAAGCCTGCTTCCGGAAGGCATCTGGTCGAATATCAATCCGCTAAACCTGCTTGTCAGCGCGATTGTCATTACGCTTGGCTTCCTCTTCTATGCAACGCTCGCCGCAATGTGCGGCGCTACCGTAAGCAAAATGGAGGATACGCAGGAGGGCATGACGTTAATTACCGTCAGCACCATGATTGGTGCGTATCTTGGTGTGATTGCAGCGATGCTGCTTCAGAGCACGGGTGTTAACGCATATGTTATATTCGTAGTTTTGTTCCCGCTTTCGGCGCCGTTCCTGCTTCCGGGGGTATTGTTAATCGGCAGCATCAGCTGGCCGCTCGGTTTCGGGGCAATTGCATTGCTGCTTCTTGTAGACCTTTTATTGTTCTATTTCGTGGCAACGATTTACGAATTGCTGATTACCCATAACGGCAACAAGATTAAAATTAAGGAGCTGTTTGGTATCTATAAGAGCCTCAGGAAAAATCCCGGAAAGGAGGCTGCGCGATAATGAAAGCTTTGAAAAATTGGAAGTTAGTGTACTCTTTTACCTGTAAACAGTATATGGGAACCGCGCGATTTAAGATTATTACCGCTATTATCGGTCTGGTGCTTATAGCAGCGCTGATGATTCCGATTATTCTTATCAATCAGCCGGAGGATGAGATTCCCGAAGATGAGATTCTCAGGACGGTTTACGTTCTGAATAAGACCGACGCCTCCATGGATAAGCTGTCGCAGCAGTTCAAACAGGCAGAAGCCCTCGCCGATGTGGAGCTTGTGCTTGTGAAGGACAAATCCGATGACGATTTCGTGGCATATATCGCCGGGGAAACCAAGCAGGGCGCAGGTATCATTTTCCAGAAGGAAGAGGACAAATACCTCCTCCGCGGTGTGATTCCGGACAATTCAAACCTTGATGGGGACGCCCTGGAGGCTCGCGAGGATTCGCTGAAAAATGCTTTTTACGGGGTTCTGCTGCTGGAATCTAAGGTAGAGCCTGCGCAGCTTGTGCTGATTCAGATGCCGGTTACGGCAAACAGCGTAAAGGTCGGAGAGGATACCGGCATTGCGGTGTATCTGATCAAATTCCTGGCACCGCTTGTGTTCGGGCTGTTTATGTATTTCATCGTTTTGCTGTATGGGCAGAGCGTCTGCAAGGAGGTATCGGTTGAGAAGACCTCCAAGCTGATGGAGACGCTGCTCACCTCAATTCATCCGTACGCATTGATTACCGGTAAGGTACTTGCTATTTTCTCTACTGCTATGCTGCAGTGCCTGATTTGGGTCGGCTGTATTGTTGCCGCTATTTTCGGCGGGTCTATTATTTCTGATAAGCTGTATCCGAATGAAGCCAACGTGGTAGCGACCGCAGTGAAATTCCTCCGTGATGAGATTGGTAAAACTGCTTTTTCGGTACCGTCTCTGATTATGGCATTGGTTGTATTCTTCGCAGGAAGCTTGCTTTTCCTTGCTCTTGCCGGTGTGGCGGGAAGTATTATCTCCAAGCCGGAGGATACCGCAAATGCACAGACTATATTTATTTGGCCGATTCTGATTAGCTGGCTCGTGCCGTATTTTGCAACGATGGCAGGGAATGAAAATGTTATGAGGATTTGCCGTGTTGTTCCGTTTACTGCTCCGTTCTGTGTACCGGCAGAGCTGTTGACCGGTGTTGTCAACTGGGGTGTGGGCATCCTGTCCACGGTTCTCGTGCTTGTGATGTCGGCGTTGATTATCTGGGTGACTGCAAGAATTTACCGCGGTCTGGTGCTTTATACCGGCCAGAAGGTAAAGCTTAAAAACATTGTCGGAGTCATTCGGGGAAGGTAAGATTTGGGGGCTGTAAAAAAACTCCCCTAAGAAAAAACAGCTATGAGCTCGCACTCATAGCTGTTTTTGGTATAATTGAATTATGCCACTAAAACAACAAACCAGTACTAATTATACAGTAAGGCAGCTGAAATTACCACTGGAAATCGAAAAAATAATAAATATTTCTGAACCGTTTATTCAAAAAAAGCATAGACATATTGCTCCGAATGATGTATTATCACTCGGGAGAAAAAAAGAAGAATTTCCTCGAAAATAAACGAATTTGAACGGAGCAGGAGATATCTATGCGGCTTGTAGCATTTGTCAAAAAGAATGCGGTTATGGTGATTGCCCTTTTGGCAGCAGCTGTGACCGCTGTGCTGGTTCCGGTGGACCGAAAATATGTGGATTATTTTGATTATAAGACACTGACCTGTCTGTTTTGCGTACTGGCAGTGGTTTGTGCCCTGAAGAACATCAATTTCTTTTATGTGCTTGCCTGCAAAATCGTGCAGAGCTTCAAAACCACCCGAATGACCATTCTGGCGCTTGTATATATTACTTTTCTCGGCTCCATGCTGATTGCCAACGATATGGCGCTTCTTACCTTCCTGCCGCTTGGACAGCGCGTTTTGGCGGCTACCCGCAAGGAACGCTATATGGCATTTACCTTTATTATGCAGAACATCGCTGCAAATCTGGGTGGTATGCTGACGCCCTTTGGTAATCCGCAGAACCTGTATATGTACACGAAGTTCGGTATTCCTACCGGCGAGTTCATGGAGATTATGCTGGTGCCGTTTTCGGTTTCCATTGCGCTTATTACGATTTGCTGTCTGTGCGTGAAATCGGAGGTGCTTACCCTTCCGGAAAATGAATGGAAGACAAATCCGAAGCGCGCATCACTTTATCTGGTACTTTTTGCACTGGCAATTACCATTGTTTTTCGCGGCATTCCGTATTATATCGGTTTGATTATTATCCCGCTCGTTCTTTTGTTTGCTGACCGCAGGGCGCTTAAGACGGTGGATTATCCGCTGTTGTTTACGTTCGTATTTTTCTTCATTTTCTCCGGAAATATGGCAAGACTTGAGCCTGTGAGAGACCTTTTGTCGGGTCTTCTTGAGAAAAATACGCTCCTGTTCGGTGTTTTGTCCTGCCAGTGCATCAGTAACGTACCGTCGGCAATCCTGCTGTCGCAGTTTACCGAGAATTATCGCGATTTGCTTGTTGCGGTCAATATCGGCGGCGTCGGCACTCTGATTGCCAGTCTCGCCAGTCTGATTACCTTCCGCGAGTACACGAAGCATAACCCGGGAAAGGCCGGATATTACATTGCTGTATTTTCGCTGTTTAACTTCGGATTTTTAGTTCTGCTGACCGTGATTATGAGTTTGTGGTAACAACGCACTTGCCTGCAACAACTACTTGATTTCTACATAGCAGGCACTATTTGCGGGTATGGTAACCATTCCGGCATTTGCGGAAATCCTGCCGCCGAAGCGGTAGATGCATTCACCGAGAGAAAGGTCGCACGGGAAAGCGGCCTCGCTGTCAGAAGGGTTGAGAATGACAAGAATCTTCTCGTTATCGCAGGTTCTTACATAGCTCAGCGGATATGCGGATTTCCCGACATAGACAAATTCGATTTCTCCTCTGCTTTGCAGTGCCCTGTGGGTTTTGCGGACAGCAATCAGACGCTTGATTTCGCTGCGGAGAGAATTCTCGTCTGACATCTGGCTTGCAGCGTCGGGACGGTCGGCAGATTCATCCTGCTTTGTGTAAAGCATTGTCTTCGGAGCAGTGGAAAATCCGGCATTTACACTCTTGTCCCACTGCATTGGAGAGCGGGAACCGGTTCGGCTGTAGCCGCCTTCCACGGAAGTCAGTCCCTCCACATAACGCATGCCGATTTCATCGCCATAATAGATAAACGGCGCGCCCGGCATCGAAAGCAGAAAGGCAAATGCAATCTTGCGCTTGTCGCCATGTACGGCTCTTGCCAGCCGATCCATATCGTGATTGCCGGAAGGGATACAGATAAGACCCTTGCGCTCGGATTTTTCGTAGCTTTCGATGTATTTTGCAACAAATTCGCTCGCGTCGCCGTTGCCAGCAAAGTAAGGATTCTCGCAGCGGAACAAATCGTTATAGTGCGAAGGGCCGAAATGCAGCAGGAAATCCATGTGGAATCCGCCCTGCAAACTTTTATCAGGCTCACCCCATTCGGCAACCATGGCGGCGTCCGGGAATTCCTCGTCAAGGAAACGGCGAATATCCTGCCACAACAGAATCGTTCCCTTGGCATTGTCATCGTTTTTTACAAGGGAGCCTGCCATGTCCACACGGAAACCGTCGCAGCCCATGGAAAGCCAGAAACGCATGACATTTTTCATCTCCTCGCGGGTAGCAAGAGCGCCTTCGGAATCCATGCTCTGCTGCCACGGACGCTCGGGCTTGTAAAATCCGTAATTGAGCGCAGGCTGGTGCGAGAAGAAATTCACAACACAGCTGCCGTCACGGTCGGAAATGCCGCGCAGCGAACCGTAGCCGGCGGGCTCTTCCCAGATACTGTCGGTCCAGATATAGCGGTCCGTGTACGCATTTTTCTCTGCTCTCAGAGATTCCCTGAACCACGGGTGCTCTACGGAGGTGTGCCCGGGAACAAGATCCAACAGGATGTGCATGCCGCGCCTATGCGCTTCTTCAAAAAGCCGACGCAGATCCTCGTTGGTTCCGTAGCGCGGCGCAACCTTATAGTAATCGGACACGTCGTAGCCGGCGTCGCCGAAGGGAGAGTCGAAGCAGGGGTTAATCCAGATGGCGGTGCAGCCGAGCTCCCTGATGTAATCGAGCTTCTCGGTAATTCCGGGGATGTCGCCGATACCGTCGGCGTTGGTGTCGTTAAAGGACTGGGGATAAATTTCGTAAAATACCGCATCCTCAAGCCATGCGGGCTGTTTCTTTGTGCTCATAGAACTTCCTCCGTGCATTTTGAGTGAAAATATAGTGTTATTATAATAAAAAGAAATCGGAAAGTAAACCGCTTGACGAAAAAGGGTTATTGTAATAGGATGTAAATATATGTAAATATAATGTATAATGCCGAAAGAAAGTATCAAAATGGAGGAGATTGTCGATGAAAAAAACTATGGAAATAGTTATAAGTATGATTTTAGTCATTTTTTTGACAGGGTGTGGGCCGGTTTTAACAAAAGAAAAAATAAATAATTTAGAAGATGGATATGTATGCGAGTATAGATATGGGAAAAATGCAAGGTATTCGACAGAACTGGTAGATATAGATTTTGAATTTGATAAACAAATGTTTATAGATCTTTATAATGAAAAAGCACAATATAATCCGGTGTATTTAAGAAGGCATATAGAAGAATGCGATTTGAAATTGGCAAGTCAAGGCGAAGAAATTGATAAAATGTTAAATACGGAAATTAGTATTAGAGCAGCTTATACGGATACATATAAAGAGGTAACAGTATACAAATATAATGATGATTTATATTTCTATGTTTTAAGTATGGGAGGAAGAACAGAAAAAGATAAAGAAGGTTACTATTTTATGAAAATTTCTGATGATCTTCAACAATATTGGAAACAATTAACCAGCCAAATATATAAATAGTAATCGAAAGGAATATTACAATTTAGGAGTGAGATTTAATCGCGAAAAGACAAACAAAAATAAAGTGTTAGGAATACCGAAAGTGTTCCCTGTCCTGTAATCCTACAGTTTGAAAAAGGGTTGACGAAAAAAGAATATTGTATTAAAATGCAAATATATGTAAAAATATGCAAATATATGCAAATATATTGTAAAATGCCGAAAGGAAATAATATTATGCGTAGTCATTCTATGAAAAAACTAATTCTCTTTTTTGTTGCCATCTGTTGTGTTTGTCAGATTGAACCCTACAGGGCAAAAGCCAGTGTGACGCCGACCAATGGTTACGTTATCTGTACCTCAAGCTATTACAAAATAGTCAGCGTTCAGGCACCTAAAGATATATATTTTAATAATGGAAAGGCATCCAGTACAACGTATTCCGCCATAAAATTACCGAAGGGCACAGAGTTGGGGGAAATAGTATTATCGTCGGTTTCTTCCAGAACGCTATTAAAATCAAGGGGAAATACCTGAATCCGTGAGACTT
>DLOO01000035.1:0-11945 GCA_002479645.1 Lachnoclostridium sp. UBA7482
GTCCGAATATATGGAAAAGCACAGTGTTTCTAAGATGATCGGCTCGCCTCCCGGTTATGTCGGATTTGAAGAGGGCGGTCAGTTGAGTGAGCGTGTACGCAAAAAGCCTTATTCCGTGGTGCTTTTTGATGAGATGGAGAAGGCGCACCCGGATGTGTTTAACATTCTTTTGCAAGTGCTTGACGACGGCCGGATTACGGATTCTGCCGGGCGCAGAATCGATTTCCGCAATACGGTAATTATGATGACGAGTAATGCCGGTGCACAGGCAATTATGGCGCCGAAGAAACTGGGATTTGCCTCCGCTGCTGACAGGAATGCCGATTATGAACACATGAAAAACGGTGTTATGGAAGAGGTGAAGCGGGTATTCCGGCCGGAATTTTTGAATCGAATTGACGAAACGGTCGTATTTCATGCGCTGGAGGATGAAGAACTTCGTAAGATTACGGAGCTTATGTGCAGCCAGTTAGTACGTCAATGTAAAGAAGCAAAGGGAATTACGCTGAAGCTGGAAGCATCGGCGCTTGATTTCCTTGCACAAAAGGGAAAAGACCCCAAATACGGCGCGAGGCCGCTTCGGCGTGCCATCCAAACCGAACTGGAGGATCTTCTGGCAGAGGAGATTCTTGCCGGACGGATTCAGGAAAACGACGTCGTTACAGCGTCCTATCAGGATAAGGTTTGCCTGAAGGCAAGAAGAAAGCCCGGAAGAAAAAAGACACGATAAAAGGTTTTTCGTAAGTCTGGGGAGGGCAGAAATGAGGAATGTATGGCAAAGCCCAAAACAGTATTTTTTTGTAAAGAATGCGGCTGTGAATCCGGACGGTGGCTCGGACAGTGCCCGGCATGTAAAACTTGGGATAGCCTGGTAGAGGCGCCGAAGGATTCGGTCGGTAAGAAGGCACATTCCGGAATCGGAACCGGATTTCATACACAGAAGCCGGTAACCTTAAAGGAAGTCAATATGGAGAGTGAGGAACGCCTGAGTACGCAGATGAACGAGCTGGACCGCGTGCTCGGCGGAGGCATTGTCGTTGGGTCGCTTGTTCTTGTCGGCGGTGACCCCGGTATCGGTAAATCCACACTCCTTTTACAGATGTGTCAGAAGGTCAGCGAAGCCGGAGTGTCCGTTTTGTATGTGTCCGGCGAGGAATCGCTTCGCCAGATTCGTATGCGTGCGGAGCGAATCGGCAGCTTTACCGATTGTTTGAAACTGCTTGCGGAGACGCAGATACCAAATATCACTGAGGTAATTCTGGAGGATAAGCCGTCGGTGGTCATTATTGACTCCATTCAGACCATGGTTAACCCGGAGCTTGAGAGTGCGCCGGGGAGTGTCGGACAGGTACGGGAGATTACCTCCACCCTGCTTCGCCTGGCAAAGGAACAGGAGGTATCGATATTTATTATCGGTCATGTGACCAAGGAAGGTCAGGTGGCCGGTCCGCGTATGCTTGAGCACATGGTAGATACGGTGCTGTATTTTGAAGGGGAAACAAGCGGCAGCTATCGGATTCTGCGTGCGGTGAAGAACCGTTTTGGTTCAACCAATGAAATTGGCGTATTTGAGATGCAGTCAACGGGACTTCGGGAGGTGGAGAATCCGTCCGAGCATATGCTCATGGGTATGCCGGAGGGCGAACCGGGGTCGGTTGTGACGGTAACACTGGAGGGAACCCGTCCGATTCTTGTGGAAGTGCAGGCATTGATTTGCCGCACAAGCTTTAATCTGCCGAGAAGAACCGCGGTCGGAACCGATTATAATCGTTTGAACCTGTTGATGGCAGTTATGGAGCGGAAGCTGGGTGTTCAGCTGTCTGCCTGTGACGCTTACATAAATGTTGCGGGCGGTATGCGCGTGACCGAGCCTGCATTGGATCTTGGTATGGTATTGTCTATTTGGTCCGGGTATCGGAATCAGGCATTGCCGACGCATTGTGTGGCATTTGGGGAAGTCGGACTGACCGGGGAAGTGCGTGCGGTGACCCAGGCGAGGATGCGTATTCGCGAAGCGGTCAAGCTTGGCTATACGACCTGTATCCTGCCGCAGGCAGATTTGGATGCACTTAAGGAAGAATTGCCGGAAGGCATGAAATATATCGGTATCCGAAATCTTACGGAACTGAAAAATGCGTTCAGGGATTAAGGAACAAGAGAGATTGGAAGATACGGGAGGAGAATTGACCTATGAAGAAGAGGTGTGCATTTGTTGTTGTTTGGATGATGTGCCTTTTGGCGGGATGCGGCAGGGAAGAGAAAAAAACGGCACTGACTTTGGATCAGGTTCTCCTTACGGAGCATAAACTGATCTTCAGCCCGGATTTGCCCGGAAATGTTCCTACGGAAAAGGAACCCGACGAAGCAGGCTATTACCCTGTAAATGATATGGTTTATGTTACCTCGGATACGTTAAATATCCGTAAGGATCCAAGCGCGGAGTCGGAGCTTGTGGAGACGGTTACCTATGGAACGGAATTTACCCGAACCGGTATGGGAACCCAGGGTTGGGATCGCATCAGTTACAAAGGGGAGACGGCCTATGTCAGCCGGGAATACCTGATTCCTGTTCCGATTCAGGATGAACGCGGATTTGAGTTTTCACAGGCAAAGCTTTCCATTGTCGATACTTCGCGTCAGATTTACAGTTATGATTCCATGTGCGAAGATTTGATGGAATTAAAGGAGAATTACGGGAAGCACATGCAGCTGAATGTATTGGGAACTACAAAGGATAACCGGAATATTTTTGAGGTTGTTGTGGGCAATCCCAAGGCGAAGCTTCAGATGACGCTTGTCGGGACCCTGTGCGGAACGGAATACATGACCAGTCTTGTCTGTATGAAACAGCTCGAATATTACCTGTGCTTTTATGAAACCGGCAATTACAGAGGGCTGCGCTATCAGGATCTTTTTGACCGTGTGGCTATTCGTGTGATTCCGATGCTCAATCCTGACGGAGCAACCATCAGCCAGGAGTACCTTTCCAAAATCAATCATAAGAAGATGCAGGACAATCTTCGCAAATGGTTTGAACGCGATCAGACCAATGGCGGAACCAGCTTGAATCTTGACAATTATCTGATGTTTTTTGAAGCAAACGGTAACGGCGTAGACCTTCGTAAGAATTTTGAATGGCATTTTGAAGAAGTGGAATCCGTATCGGACAAAAGCTCCAAGGGCTTTAAGGGGGAAGCGCCCGCAACGGAGCCGGAGGTAAAGGCAATGCTTCACTCGCTCAAACAGTCGAAACAGAATCTGCTTGTGGTATATCATACAAGCGGAGCCAAAATTGCATGGAATTTCGGTCAGGAGGAAACTGTACTGAAAGCCGGCAAGTCTTACGGCGAAAAGCTCAGTGCGTTTATGAATTATGAGCCGGTAGAGGAGAACCTCGGAACTGCGGCTTACGGAAGTCTTGCCGGCTATGCGTCCAATGTGCTTGGGGTTCCGTCCCTTCAGATTACTCTGGGAACCGGGGCGGCGCCGTTATCGTTAAATGAGTTCAATTCCATCTGGAATGCCTGCCGCGAATCCTGGGCAGTTATGCAAATGGATCTGATTATGCTCAATAAGTAGGGAAGCGGATTGCGAATATCCGCTTTGATTTCTTGACATTTCCCTGTTCATGCGGTAACATGATAAAGTGTGATTTTATATACAGGCAGGAATAAGCATGAAGAACTATGAAAAATACACACGCCAGTATTTTGAGCCGCCGAAAACAGCGATGAAGTGGACGCAGAAGTCCTATGTGGATAAAGCTCCGATCTGGTGCAGTGTCGATTTACGAGACGGTAATCAGGCGTTGATTACCCCGATGAATCTCGAAGAAAAATTGGAATTTTGGGATGCGCTCGTGCGGGTCGGCTTCAAGGAAATCGAAATCGGGTTTCCGGCTGCCTCGGAGACGGAGTACGAATTTTGCCGCGCCTTGATTGAGCAGAAACGTATTCCCGAGGATGTGACGATTCAGGTACTGACGCAGTCCCGTGAACATATTATTGCAAAGACCTTTGAGGCGCTGCGGGGTGCGAAGAATGCCATTGTGCATTTGTATAATTCCACCTCGGTTGCACAGAGGGAGCAGGTATTCCGCAAGAGCAGGGAGGAGATTTTGGATATTGCTGTCAGCGGGGCTATGCTTTGCAAAGAATACAGTAAAAATCATGAGGGAAATATCCGCTTTGAATATTCTCCTGAAAGCTTTACCGGTACGGAGCCTGAATATGCACTGGAGGTTTGCAACGCTGTGCTTGAGGTTTGGCAGCCGGGAGAAGATAATAAGGTAATCATCAATTTGCCGGTTACCGTGCAGCATTCTATGCCGCATGTGTACGCAAATCAGATTGAATATATGTGCGGGCATCTCCATTATCGGCAGCACGTTATTGTGTCGCTGCATCCTCATAATGACAGAGGCTGCGCTATTGCGGACAGCGAGATGGGGCTTCTGGCAGGAGCCGACCGAATTGAAGGTACATTGTTCGGAAATGGAGAGCGTACCGGAAATGTGGATATTGTCACACTGGCAATGAACATGTTTTCCCAGGGGGTTGATCCGGTATTGGATTTCTCGAATCTTCCGGAGATTACCGCGGTATTTGAGAAGGTAACGCAGATGCGAGTCTACGAGCGGCAGCCCTATAGCGGTCAGCTGGTATTTGCCGCATTCAGCGGGTCCCATCAGGATGCCATTGCAAAGGGTATGCATTATCGGGAAGAAAACAAAAGCACGATTTGGAATGTGCCGTATCTTACGATTGACCCGACGGATGTCGGACGAGTCTATGAGACGGATGTCATTCGTATTAACAGCCAGTCCGGTAAGGGTGGAATCGGTTATCTGCTTGAGAAAAACTATGGGTACAGCTTACCGGCAGGTATGCGGGAGGCCTTTGGATATCAGATTAAGGGCATATCCGATCATTTGCATAAGGAGCTGCTTCCCGAAGAGGTTTACGAGATCTTTGTAAAGGATTATGTGAATCTGGAAGAGCCGGTGCGAGTGCCGGAGATTCACTACGTGCAGTGTGACGGTATTGAGGCAAAGCTGACTGTGGAATATCATGGAAAAACCATGGTGGCTACCAGCAACGGTAACGGTCGTTTGGACGCTATCAGCAATGCATTAAAGTCGGTATTATGTGTGAATTATACAATAGAAAACTATACGGAGCACGCTTTGGAGAACGGCTCCTCCTCGCACGCAGCGTCGTATGTCGCAATTTCGGACGAGAGCGGCAATCGGTACTGGGGTGTCGGTGTGGATGCCGATATTATCACATCCTCAGCGAAGGCTCTGGTCAGTGCATTGAATCATAAATTACGGAGGTAAACATGGAACTTTCAGGTGCAAAAATTTTAATGGAGACCCTGATTGAGCAGGGAGTTGATGTTGTATTCGGCTATCCGGGCGGTCAGGTTATCAATATATTCGATGAATTATATCAGTATCAGGACAAGATCCATCATGTTCTGACAGCGCATGAGCAGGGGGCTTCCCATGCGGCAGACGGTTATGCGAGAGCAACCGGAAAGGTCGGTGTT
Source organism: Lachnoclostridium sp. UBA7482 (assembly GCA_002479645.1). Lineage (GTDB taxonomy): Bacteria > Bacillota > Clostridia > Lachnospirales > Lachnospiraceae > ISDg. Next base: position 5,551 of record DLOO01000035.1, read on the forward strand.
GTCATTGCCACCTCCGGTCCCGGTGCAACCAATCTGGTAACCGGTATTGCGACGGCATATCTTGATTCCGTACCGATGGTAGCCATTACCGGCAACGTTCCCTGTAGTCTGATCGGTCGCGACAGCTTCCAGGAGGTTGACATTACCGGTGTGACTATGCCAATCACGAAGCACAACTTTATTGTTAAGGACGTTACCAGGCTGGCAGATACTCTGCGCCTTGCATTTCAGATTGCAAAGTCAGGACGTCCGGGGCCTGTTCTTGTAGACATTCCTAAGGATGTACAGGTAAATCGCTGTGAATTTACACCGGTCGGTGTTGTGGAGGAGGAACCCGGGATTCTGGCAGAGGAGAAGGATCTCCTTATGGCTGCACAGATGATAAAGGCAGCAAAGAAGCCCTATATCTACTGTGGCGGCGGTATCATTATGGGGGATGCCTCCAAGGAAGTGATTGCACTTTCCGAGAAGATGGATGCTCCGATGGGCTGCAGTATGATGGGTATTTCCGCGATTCCGGCGGATCATCCTCAGTTTTTGGGCATGCAGGGTATGCATGGGCATTATGCATCTTCTGTCGCAGAGCATGAGTCCGATTTGATTATCGCAGTCGGCGCGCGTTTCAGTGACCGCGCTACCGGCAACAAAGACAAATTCGCTCCGAATGCCAGGATTATTCATATCGATATCGATAATGCGGAGCTTCATAAGAACATTGAGGTTGCGCTTGGTATTGCAGGCGACATCAAGGACGCGCTTGCAAGACTGGTAACGATGGTAGAGGAGCAGAAGCTTCCGGAGTGGCAGGCAAGAATTGCCGAGCTTCGCGAGCTTGAAAATGCGGCGCCGCAGTCATCGAAAGCATTGACACCTTACGGTATCATTGATATAATCAGTAAGATAACCACACCCGCAACCATCGTGGCAACGGATGTCGGTCAGCATCAGATGTGGACCGCGCAGAGATATCCGTTTAAGACCCCCAGAACCTTTATCAGTAGCGGCGGCTTGGGAACCATGGGCTTTGGTATGGGCGCGGCAATGGGCGCACAGATGGCAACCGGCGAGCGAGTGGTACTGATAACCGGCGACGGAAGCTTTGGTATGAATCTCAATGAGGTGGCAACTGCGGTTTCCAATCAGATCCCGATGGTCATCGTTATTATGAACAATGGCGTACTCGGTATGGTTCGTCAGTGGCAGACACTGTTCTTTCATAAGCACTATTCCAACACCACGCTGGATCGTCAGACCGATTTCGTTAAATTGGCGGAAGCATTTGGAGCAAAGGGTATGCGTGCCGCAACTCCTGACGAGTTTGAAAAGGCATTTGCGGAAGCCTTCCGGGAGAACGGACCGGTTATTATCGACTGTCTGATCGACGAAAATGAATTTGTTCTTCCGATGCTGCCTCCGGGCGGTTCCATGGAGGATGTGATTACGGAAGTAAAGGAGGAGGCATAATGGAGCGCTATGTAATTGCGGTATTGGTAGCCAATATATCCGGTGTCCTGACGCGCGTATCCTCTATGTTTACCCGGCGTGGCTTTAACATCGACAGCCTTACGGTGGGCGAGACCGAGTCCGGTGAATTTTCCCGTATTACCATTACCTTACGTGGGGATGAAGCAATCAGGCATCAGGTTGTAAAGCAGCTTGCGAAGCTGCATGACATCAAGGAGGTTGAGGTTCTGAAGCCCCAGGATACGGTTTCGAGAGAACTTCTGCTCATTAAGATTACCAATAGTTCTGCGACGAGACAGGACATTTTGGCTGCTGCCAGTGTGTATCGTGCAAAGATTATTGATTATTCGTTAGAAGCGCTTTGCTGTGAGATTACCGGCGAGAGTGCGAAGATTGAAGCTTTTATTGAGCTGATGAAGCCCTTCGGCATTTTGGAAATGTGCCGTACCGGACTGGTAGCTCTTGAAAGAGGCTGCAACTGTCTAAAAACAGAGTAAGAGACAGCTGTTCCGCTATAAAATTAAATAAGCGAAGGAGTATGCAACAATGGAAAACACAGCAAAGATTTTTTATCGGGAAGATTGTGACCTTTCCCTTTTGTACGGAAAGACCATCGCCGTAATCGGTTACGGCAGCCAGGGTCATGCACATGCCCTCAATGCAAAGGAGTCTTTGGGAGATAAGGGACGTGTTATTATCGGTCTTTACGAAGGTTCCAAGTCCTGGGATAAGGCAGTGAAGCAGGGCTTTGAAGTATTTACCGCTGCAGAAGCAGCTAAGCAGGCGGATATCATCATGATTTTGATTAACGATGAGAAGCAGGCAGCTATGTACAAGAAGGATATCGAGCCCAACCTTGAGGCAGGTAACATGCTTATGTTCGCTCATGGTTTTGCGATTCACTTCGGTCAGATCGTTCCTCCGGCAGATGTAGACGTTACCATGATTGCGCCTAAGGGACCCGGTCATACCGTAAGAAGCGAGTATCAGGCAGGTAAGGGGGTTCCTTGTCTTGTAGCAGTTCATCAGGATGCAACCGGTAAGGCGAAGGAGAAGGCTTTGGCTTACGGTCTTGCAATCGGCGGTGCAAGAGCAGGCGTTTTGGAGACTACATTCCGTACAGAGACCGAGACAGACCTTTTCGGTGAACAGGCCGTTCTCTGCGGTGGCGTCTGCGCATTGATGCAGGCAGGTTTTGAAACCTTGGTTGAGGCCGGTTACGACCCCAGAAATGCTTACTTTGAATGTATCCATGAGATGAAGCTCATCGTAGACCTTATTTACCAGAGTGGTTTCGCAGGTATGCGTTATTCCATTTCCAATACTGCCGAGTATGGTGATTACATTACCGGACCGAAGCTGATTACCGAAGAAACCAAGAAGACTATGAAGCAGATTCTGAAGAACATTCAGGATGGTTCCTTCGCAAAGGAATTCCTTCTTGATATGTCCGCAGCAGGCGGTCAGGCTCATTTCCGTGCTATGAGAAAGCTTGCTTCGGAGCATCCGTCCGAGAAGATCGGCGAGGAGATTCGTAAGCTGTACAGCTGGAACAACGAAGAGGATAAGTTTATCAATAACTGATTTTCGGAAGGAAATCGATACTTAACCGGTCGGGATAATTTCTGTTTGAAAAGGCGGAGATTATCCCGATTTTTTCCTAGAGCCTTATTCCATGAAAAAAATGTTGAATTCTTGGGCTTATTGAGGGATAATAGGCATAGCAGTTCAATACGATATAAAGAGAGGTATGTTAATATGCAGGGAAATTTCTTTTGCGAGGGCGTTGAAAAGGCTCCGCAGCGTTCTTTATTTAATGCATTAGGATTAACCAAGGAAGAGATGAATCGTCCCCTGGTCGGAATTGTATCCTCCTACAATGAGATTGTTCCGGGCCATATGAATATTGATAAGATTGTGGATGCCGTTAAGCTCGGCGTTGCCATGGGCGGCGGTACTCCGATTGTTTTCCCGGCAATTGCGGTTTGTGATGGTATTGCCATGGGACATACCGGTATGAAGTACTCCTTGGTTACCAGAGACCTGATTGCGGATTCCACGGAGTGTATGGCTTTGGCACACCATTTTGACGCCTTGGTTATGATTCCGAATTGCGACAAGAATGTACCCGGTCTTTTGATGGCTGCTGCACGAATCAATGTACCGACTATTTTCGTCAGCGGCGGTCCGATGCTCGCCGGCCATGTAAAAGGAAAGAAGACCAGTCTTTCCAGTATGTTTGAGGCAGTCGGCGCTTATACAAACGGGAAAATGAGTGCGGAGGACGTCGAGGATTACGAATGCCACGCATGTCCGACCTGTGGTTCCTGCTCCGGTATGTATACGGCGAACTCCATGAACTGTCTGACGGAGGTACTCGGTATGGGACTTCGCGGAAACGGTACGATTCCGGCGGTTTATTCCGAGCGTATTCAGCTTGCAAAGCAGGCAGGTATGCAGGTAATGGAGCTTTACCGTAAGAACATCCGTCCGCTTGATATTATGACTGAGAAGGCATTTTACAATGCGTTGACCGCAGATATGGCAATCGGCTGCTCCACCAACAGTATGCTGCATTTGCCGGCAATTGCCAATGAGTGCGGCATTCGTCTGAATCTGGAGATGGCAAATGAAATCAGTGCCAAGACTCCGAACCTCTGTCATTTGGCTCCTGCGGGACACACCTATATGGAGGACCTCAACGAGGCCGGCGGTGTGTATGCGGTTTTGAAGGAGCTTAGCAAGAAGAATTTGATTCATACTGATTGCATGACTTGTACCGGCAAGACCGTTGCAGAGAATATTGCGCCGGTTCAGAATAAAGATACCGAAACGATTCGTCCGATTGACAATCCGTTCAGCGCAACCGGCGGTATCGCAGTCCTTAAAGGGAACCTGGCGGAGAACGGCTGTGTTGTTAAGCGCAGCGCCGTAGCGCAGGAGATGCTTGTTCATACCGGTCCGGCACGCGTATTTAACAGCGAGGAAGAGGCGATTGCGGTTATTTATGCCGGTGGAATCAAGGCGGGAGACGTTGTTGTTATCCGTTATGAAGGTCCTGCAGGCGGTCCGGGTATGAGAGAGATGCTTTCCCCGACCTCTGCGATTGCAGGTGCAGGCCTTGATAAGGAGGTGGCATTGATTACCGACGGTCGTTTCAGCGGCGCAACCCGCGGTGCGGCAATCGGACATATCTCTCCGGAGGCAGTAAACGGCGGAACAATCGCTTACGTAAAAGACGGCGATATGATTTCCATCAATATTCCGGAATACAAGATTACTCTGGAAGTTTCCGACGAGGAGGTGGCAGAGCGCAGGGCAGCCATGCCGATTCTTAGGAAAACCGGTATCAAGGGTTACTTGAAACGCTATGCGGACAATGTGTCGGCAGCGGATACCGGAGCGATTATCAATCATTTGGATTGATTTACAAGGAGCATATGCGAAATGAATCGTAAGGAATTATGCTATGGATTAAATTCGCTTGTTGTATTTCGCGGGGTGCGGAAGCACCCGGTAATACAGGCGTTGGAGAAGCTTTTGACGGCGCCGGAGGGGGACGCCCTGGGAATTATAAGGGATTATGCGGAATTTGTCAGCAATTTGTATGCATACGGTGAGAACTGGAGCGAATGTCTTCTGGCAATCTTACTTCAAGATGAAAATCCCTACATTATCCGGCATGCACAGAAAAAAGAGGTCAGCCGGTTGATGGAGGAGTGTGTTCGTCAGGAATTGCGCTTTTTCCGGACACTGTCGCTCGTAACGACAAAGGAGCTTACCGAGGACGCAGGATACGAAGGGTATTTGCCGCGCTACGAGGTTCGGGAGATGGATTTTCTCGGCGCATATCTGAGCCGCGTCGCCAATCTTGACCGCTATGGTTACGGACTTTACTCGCAGTACACGATGTTCATGGTTCAGGACGGCGAGGTAGTGCCGGTTCGCTATCCGGATGAAACTAAGCTCAGCGATTTGATTGGATACGAGAGAGAGCGAGGGGAAGTAATTGCCAATACCGAGGCGCTTCTGTGCGGGAAGCCGGCACAGAATGCACTGCTTACCGGAGATGCCGGTACCGGCAAATCCTCAACGATTAAGGCGATTGTAAATGCATATGCGAACCGCGGACTGCGCCTGATCGAGGTCAATAAGGAGCAGCTTCGTGATATTCCGAGAATCATCGACAGTATCAGCAGAAATCCGCTGAAATTCATTCTGTTCATTGACGACCTGTCCTTTTCCTCCGATGACGACTGCTTCGGAGCACTGAAGGCGACACTGGAAGGCTCGGTGGCAGCGCGTGCAAATAATCTGGTCATTTATGCGACAAGTAATCGCAGACACCTGATTCGGGAGCAGTTTTCGGATCGTGAGGGCGATGATATTCATCGCAATGATACGATGCAGCAGCTTCTTTCGTTATCCGCACGCTTCGGTCTTAAAGTAACCTTCTCAAGACCGGAAAAGAAGGACTATCTCTATATTGTCAGAGAGCTTGCCAAGGCTCACAATATTACCATGGACGAGCAGCAGCTCGAGAGTCGTGCGGAAGTATTTGCTATGGCAGGAAGCGGGCGGTCACCGAGAACCGCAAAGCAGTTTATTGAAACAGTAAAGAACGAACTGTAATTGCCGGGTTGTTTTTAGAACAAAATCCGAAATCGCGGAAATTCTGTAATTTCCTGTTGACATTTGTGCTGTAGTATAGTACAATAACTCTCGGTTTGAGGGAACTCGAATCGAGTAGATAGGGGTATAGTTCAGCTGGTAGAATAACGGTCTCCAAAACCGCAGGTCGTGGGTTCAAATCCTACTGCCCCTGGGTAAGCCACAGACATTGGTTGTCTGTGGCTTTTTTCCTGTATGGGGTTCCCATACAGGAAAAAATAGATGCGCACTCGCGCGTAAGGAAATTAGCCGATAAATCG
>DLOO01000035.1:11951-17275 GCA_002479645.1 Lachnoclostridium sp. UBA7482
TTCGCGAGCGAAACTCTATGTTTGGGTATGGGAGCTTCTCCCATACAGGAAAAAAACCGGATGCGCACTCACGCGTAAGGAAATTAGCCGAAGTATCAGCACGCGCCAGACGCGCGGAAGCTGTTTACGATAAAAGGAGGGGGACAATGGCAGATTTTACAATGATAAAGCAGATGGAAGATATTTACGTACCGTGTACGGAAGCGGATAAGGCACGCGCAGAGGAAGACTGGAAGGGATGCGTTGTTGCGGTAAAGAACGCATTCGCTAAGCTTGCAGAGCGTCTTGGTACGGGGGAAACATTGGATTTGACGAAAATCATTGAGAACAACACACTTCTTACCGACCGAAGCAGAGCGACCTATCTGCAATATGTGAATTGGGAGGACGAAGCAGTATCAAAACTCGATGCAGACAATGCATTTGCATCCCTGACAGAGGAGATTTCCAAGTTCGCCAAGTATTACTGCAAGGCGGAAACGCCTCGTGCTACTCAGGAGATTGTCGAACAGTATGCGGACGGAAAGCATTCGACCAGAGGCGGCCGCAATCAGGCAGACGGCGTATTTCGTTTGATTGTACTTTTGCTTGTTGTTGGTGCAGGGCTTGGTATGGTTGTTGTTTCCGTACTGCTGCCTGACCTGAGCCACTTGCTTATCGGCGGCGTGGTGGCGCTTTTGTTTGGTTTCCTTTTCTATACGATTGGGAATACTGTGAAAAAATAAGTAGGATGCGGAGCTCGAAAGGAGAGTTACGAAAGATGCATATCATTGAACAGTTGGCGAATCGGTTAAAGGGACATCGCGTTATGCTGCAAACCCATGATTTTCCGGACCCCGATGCCATCGGCAGTGTAGCGGGTCTGCAATATTTGCTGAAGCAGTACGGTGTCAAGGCACAGATGTGTTACTTTGGCCGAATTGATAAGGTTAACAATATCCGTATGGTAGAGGTGCTTGAACTCGATTTGGTTCCGTGCGAGAAGATTCCGGAGAAGGAGGATACGCTCGTGGTTACCGTCGACGGACAGAAGGACAATTCAAACTTTACCGATCTGTATGGGAAGGAGATTGCCTGCATTGACCATCATCCGTGGGTGACCGAATACCAATATGAGATTGTAGATCATCAGATGGTGGGTGCGTGCGCGACGATTGTGACCGGGTATTTTATGGAACTTGGGATAGAGCCGCCGAAAAACATTGCAACGGCGCTTCTTTACGGCATCAAGATGGATACTCTGAACTTCTGTAACGGAGTCACACAAAAGGATATTCGGGCATTTTCTTTTCTGCAGGATAAAGCAGACCAGCAGGAAATCGTGTCCCTCAATAATAACGTGATGGAGCTTTCGGACATGAAAGCATACGGAAGCGCTATCCAGAACATTGTAATCTATGATCGTATCGGATTTGCCGTAATTCCGTTTGACTGTCCGGACGGACTGATTGCCAGTGTTTCAAATTTTATTCTGTCGCTGGTTGCAGTCGATGTGTCGGTTGTCTATGCAGAGAGAAACGGCGGATATAAGTTCTCAATTCGCTCGGAGCTTGATGATATCAATGCCGGCAAACTGACGAATCTGGCGCTTCGTGACGTTGGAAACGGCGNNGCCCGACGATGGCGGGCGGTTTGTTGTTTGCTGAGCGGAAGTATTTGCTTGGGGAATCGGTACATGAGTCGATTCGCAAACGGTTTCTGGAGGTTTATTATCAGCTGCTTAAGGGGAAATAGGTTCCTACGGAGGAGATTATGTATAAAGTTTTGTGTAAAGATGGAGCTGCGAAGCGCGCGGAATTTACCACGGTTCACGGAACGGTACAGACCCCGGTTTTTATGAACGTCGGTACTGCTGCCGCAATCAAGGGCGGTGTTTCGAGCATTGACCTTGCAGGGATTAACACACAGATTGAGCTTTGCAATACCTATCATCTGCACGTCCGTCCCGGAGACAGGATTGTTAAGGAAATGTGCGGTTTGCATAAGTTTATGAACTGGAAGAAACCGATTCTGACGGACTCCGGCGGATTTCAGGTATTTTCCCTGGCAAAACTTCGGAAAATGAAGGAGGAGGGCGTTACCTTCCATTCGCATGTAGACGGTCGCAGGATTTTTATGGGGCCGGAGGAAAGCATGCAGATTCAGTCGAACCTCGGTTCCACAATTGCGATGGCATTTGACGAGTGCGCACCGTACCCTTCGACGAGAGAATATATGCTAAACAGTGTGAACCGAACCACGCGCTGGCTGAAGCGTTGTAAGATGGAGATGGAACGTTTGAATTCGCTTCCGGACACGGTAAATCCGCACCAGATGCTTTTCGGCATCAATCAGGGCGGAACCTATGCAGACATCCGCATGGAGCATGCAAGGCAGATTCGCGAACTGGAGCTTGACGGTTATGCCATCGGTGGACTTGCAGTTGGCGAATCCCATGAGGAAATGTACCGCATCCTCGATTGTACTGTGCCGCTTCTGCCGGAGGACAAGCCGGTGTACCTGATGGGCGTCGGAACTCCCGCCAACATTTTGGAGGCGGTAGACCGCGGCGTGGATTTCTTTGACTGTGTTTATCCGACCAGAAACGGACGTCACGGACACGCGTACACCAACAACGGTCGTATGAATCTGAAAAATGAGAAGTACAAGACGGACCCGAGGCCGATTCAGGTCGGCTGCAAATGCCCTGCCTGCCAAAATCACAGCCGCGCCTACATCCGTCATTTGCTGACCGCAGGGGAAATGCTCGGTTGCCGACTAATGGTATTGCATAATTTGCATTTTTATAATACAATGATGGAAGAAATTCGCGACGCCATCGAACATGGAACTTATCAGGAGTACAAGAGGATGCGTCTCGAGGGTTTTGCCCGAAACGGCGAAGATAAATAAAAAAGAAATGAGGTAACAAATATGCAGGGAGCAGGTTATTATTTGGTTATGCTGGCAGTTTTCATCGGAATCTTTTATTTCATGATTATCCGTCCGCAGAAGAAAGAACAGCAGAAGCAGGAGGCATTGCTTTCTTCACTTGCCATCGGCGACAGCGTTATTACAACCGCAGGCTTCTACGGTGTTATCATTGACATTCTTGAGGAGCAGGGTGTAATTATCGTTGAGTTCGGTAACAACAAGAACTGCCGTATCCCGATGAAGAAGAGTGCGGTGATTGAAGTGGAAAAAGCAGAGCAGTAATGCATATGTAATTTGATTATTGGGAGAAGCTCCCGCCGGATTGGATTTTCTACATCCGGCGGGGCTTTTTTGTTTGTAAAATCAGTTTGGGGAGCAGGGCAAAGCGGAAACGTGCGCGGAGCTAACCGCCACCACCAAAAGACGGAAACTTGCCGAGCGTGATAATTCCATACGGGTAAGGTTGGCAAGAGTAAAGGAACGTGCAGAACAGCCGAGAGTTGCCGAGGGAAAAAAGCACAGACCGCCACTCTCTGCACAAGGGATAGGGCAGTCATGCGAAAACTTGACACGCTTGTTGCCGACTTTCCCGACGCATACAGTCTTACGGAGCAGGACGAGGTATCTAAAACCTATTCCTTTCCAAAATCATACGTCAGCTACCGCAAGCCGAGGGCAGTCAGTACAGAGCAGAGGGAACGGGCAAGGCAGATGATGATTGAACGGAATAGGGAGAGGGAAGATTAAGCAGAATTTAATGGAATTGCGATTGTGCTTATGGTAAAATAAGGTCATTAGTAATTGAGGAGTTTATTTGTATTTCATGGAACATAGAACTGCAAGGAGGAACCAAATGGCATATATTGATTTACATTTTCATTCTATATACTCAGATGGAACTTATACGCCTGAGGAATTATTGTATTATGCAAAAAAGAAAGAGTTGTCGGCCGTTTCGCTGACTGACCACGATACAATAAAAGGATTAGAAAGGGCTAGAAAACAATCTGAAAAACTTGGAATTAAGTTTATTAATGGCGTTGAAATAAATTCTTGTTGTTATGTTAGTAATAGGTTAGTTAATATTCATGTTTTGGGATACAATTTTGTCATAGAAAAAATGAATGAATATATGAAGATGCTAAAAGCGTTAAGAGATGAGCATAATGATGCGATTATAAGAGCGCTTCAAAGAATTGGAATATGCATTGATTATGCTGATGTGAAAAAACAAGCTGAAGAATGTATCCTGACGCGTATGAATTTTGCAAGAACATTGGTTAAAAAAGGATATGCATCAACAGAATTGGAGGCACTGACAAAATATCTTCATAAAGGAGGCAGTGCTTATGTTGAATGTAGTTATCCCTCATTTTCAGTTGTAGCTCAAAAAGTACATGATGCAGGTGGAATTGTGTCTTTGGCACATCCGGCAGAATATAGGTTGAATGATAACGAAACAGAGATATTAATAAAAAATCTTATGGATTATGGTTTAGAAGCAATTGAAGTAATACATCCGTCTCAAGATACTATATATTCTAAGAAACTTCAAGATATCGCTATTAAAAATAATTTGGCTTTTACGGGGGGAAGTGACTTTCATGGTAGTAATGATAACGGAGTTGACTTGGGCATGGGAGGAGAAAATATGAGGATTCCAGATAGTATTTTAGAAAATTTATTTTAACTGTTATGTAATATACATTACAAACATTAGTTTGCTGGGGCAATTGGCTCGTTTCCTGTACGTTTGATGCGGACGGAAACCTGAAGAGCAAGAGATGGACGATGAGTTCCAGAGCCGCTTTGTCTGCAAGCTGAGGGTTTCGCTTGCGAAACTCTTAACTATAATAACTTCTCCAGCCCTTCCAGCACGCTTTCGGGAACCTGCAGCCTTCCGTAGCCGGTTCCGAGCATCAGCCCGGGCTTGTTGCTTCCGTGGTAGTCGCTGCCGCCGGAGATGGGAAGACCGAAGCGCCGGGCAAGCTCGCGTACGGTTGCCACCTGTTCTTCATTGTAGGCGCCGTAGAGCGTCTCGATGCCGTCAATGCCGGCGGATTTGAGCTCGCGAATCATATGGAGAATCGTGTCATCCGAAAAATGATAGGAGAGCGGGTGTGCTAAGACAGCGATTCCACCGGCTCCGTGGATGCATCGAATGGCTTCCGCCGGGTCAATATATTCTCTGGGGATATAGAACGGCGCTGTGTCGCCGACAAAACGGTCAAATGCGTCATTTCGGTTCGCGGCGTAGCCCTTGTCCATCAGCAGTCTGGCAAAATGCGCTCTCGTAATAATTGCATGCGGGTGTCCGAAGGAGAGTTCTTCTAAGGTCATCGGGATGCCGGCAGCACAGAAGCGCCGCACCATCTGTCGGTTCCGCAGGTCACGCTTGGTTCGGAAATCAG
>DLOO01000035.1:17323-17587 GCA_002479645.1 Lachnoclostridium sp. UBA7482
GCCGTAAGCGGCGGAGATTTCCACGCCGGGGATGACTTTCGGGGCGCCGTCACCGAAAGCCAGACTTGCTGCCTTCGCCCGCGCGATTCCGTCCAGTGTATCGTGGTCGGTCAGAGCAAATGCGGCAAGCGGCACAGAAGCTGCAAGGGCAACCAGCTCTTCCGGGGTGTCCATGCCGTCGGAAATGGAAGAGTGTACATGTAAATCAACAAGCTTCATGGAATTGTCATCCTCCTTTTCTTTTTCCTATGGAACAAAAACGCT
>DLOO01000035.1:17669-18286 GCA_002479645.1 Lachnoclostridium sp. UBA7482
TTTCGCGAGCGAAACTCTTTTACTCTGAGACAAGGCTGCAATTCGGCCTATCCATTCAAAAGGGTACCATAACAGCGTCAAATAATCAAGGAATGAAATCGGAAACCGGACATAAAATATAGGGAATATACCGGGAAGTAAGGTACCGTAATGAAAATAAAATCACTGGTATTAACTTTTGCGGTCAGCATTGCGATTACTGTCATCGCACTTTTTCTGGCTGCATTCTGGATGTACCGCAGCAGTCCGGGCGATGGAGCGGTCAATGCGGTTGTTCTTCTGATTTACATTGTTTCCAACTTTGCCGGAGGATTCCTGATCGGCAAATGCGCCGTGCGCCGCCGCTACCTGTGGGGATTTGGCATGGGAAATGCATATTTTCTCCTTTTGCTGGGGGCTTCTATGGTCATTGGGAACGGCGGAACCGTTGGGGTAATTCACGGAATTCTGACGTATTGTATTATTACCGTCAGCAGCAGCATCGGCGGTATGCTTGCGGGATAAACCATGCAAAAGGGTTGTTATTTTTTCTGATTTGTGATATAATATCAATAGCCTGGGATGTTCGATAACTTCTGTTATTTTGAACCTACACCATTGAAAAGGGATTCCTATAT
>DLOO01000035.1:18303-25819 GCA_002479645.1 Lachnoclostridium sp. UBA7482
GTACGAGTGGAAGGCAGAAGCTTCCCTGCGGTTACCCACCTAGCTTTGCTAGGACTCAAAGTGCAGAAGCCGGCACCCCGGGTTATGAAATAAAAGACTGTGGACCGGGAGCGGTAAACTCTCAGACCACAGTCTTTTCTGTCACGACCTGTGCGGAAGCACAGTGTCGAGACTAAATTATCTGTCACGACCTGTGCGGTAGCACAGTGTCGGGACTACAATTACCTGTCACGACCTGTGCGAATATTGTCACGACCTGCGCGGAAGCGCAGCGTCGGGGCTCTGCAGTGTCGAGACTAAATTATCTGTCACGACCTGTTCAGTCGGTTTATTCGGAGGGGAGAGCGGCGAGGGACAAAACCTCGGCGATATGTTCTAACAGATAGCTCTCCGTGTAACGGCAGTCTTCGGACAACCGAATGCTCGTAAGCGGGACACCCTCGACAAACTGCTCATTCAGATTGGCGAGCGAGCCGGGAAGAAGCGGATACATCGTTTCAATGGATTTGTCGATGTAGCTGAGTTTGGCGTTTTTGATTCGGTCCGAATCGACAAGGACACTCAGACGCATGCGGTAACCACCCAGTGCGAGTTCGGTTTCGTAACTGCCGGGGATATACGTTCCCTGCATCGTTTCTGCATTTTTCGGAGGAGCTTTTTCCTTTCCGCGAAATGCATTACATAGTAAGATTACCAGTAAAATTACGACTGCGGCTGCAATAGCGGCAAGGAGCAGCTGCCTTCGTTTTAGAACAAGAATTTTGGTTTGCAATAGGAAGGCTCCGTGTTTTTACTACACTATATGAGACCGTCCGTGGAATATGACTGAAAGCTTGCGGATTATGAGAAGGCTCCAAAGGCATAAGGAGGAAGCGAGGTACCTATGGCATTACATACCATCATCGGAAATGCGGGAAGCGGCAAAACGTATGCATTGTATCAACAGATTTTGTGTTTGTCCGGGAGCGGAAGGCAGCTCGTGCTGCTTGTCCCGGAGCAGGCAACACTTACGGCGCAGAAGGAACTGACCGCCATGCATCCGGAGCACTGCATCCTTTATTGTGACATTTTGAGCTTCCGGCGGCTGGGCTTCCGTCTGACGGAAGAACTCGGCGACCGGCTTCCGGCAGTTTTGGAGGATACCGGCAAGGGGATGCTGTTAAAGAAGCTCCTGTTGGAGCACAGAGACGAGCTGAAGCTTTATGCAGGAAAGGAACGCAGGAAGGGCTTTGTGGGGGAGGTTCGCTCCATGGTTTCGGAATTCAGCCAGTATTGTGTTCAGCCCGAGGATTTTGCGCAGATGCAGGAAACACTGGACGATCCGCTGCTTTCCCACAAGCTTTCCGATCTGCAGCGCATCTACGAGCTGTTTCTTAAAGAGATGGACGGCAATTATCTGACCGAGGCGGATTTGCTTGCCGCTATGGGAAAATTGGTGGAGCAGTCCCAAAGACTTCGCGGAAGTGTGCTGTTCCTCGATGGCTACACCGGATTTACCCCGGCGCAGTATCAGCTTCTCACGCAGCTTTTCTCGGTTGCTGCCGACGTCTACGTCACGGTGACCATGGACCCGTCGGAGCTGCTTGGGGGACGGAAGGCAGAGCCGTTATTTACGATGAGCCGCGATACGAAATGCCGCCTGGAGCGGATTGCAGAGCGGTGCGGACACCGCATCGAGCGCCCGATTTGCGTGGATTATGAGAACCGGCCGGAGGGACTTCGCCAGTTGAGCTGTCGAATTTTCCGCACGCCGGCAGGCAGAAGCGATGTGCTTCCGCCGATAACGATTCGTTCCCTTGCAACGAGACGGGAGGAGATTCGTTATTTGGTGACGCAGGTGTCCCGTTATGTTCGCGAGGAAGGGTATCGATACCGGGATATCGGCATTCTCTGCGGCGATGTCCAGGGGTACTCCGAGGACTTGCAGAAGGCGTTTCGCAGAGCCGGGATTCCCTGTTTTATCGATTACAAGGACAATGTTCTCGGTAATCCGTGCGTTGACCTGATCCGAAGTGCGCTTCGCGTGATTGCTACGGACTTCCGCAGGGAGGCGGTTGTCCATTACATGAAAAATCCGTTGTCTCTTTTTACGCATGAGGAAGCCTCCCGGATGGAAAATTATCTTTTGGCTACCGGTGTGCGCGGAAGCGGTGCGTGGGAGAAGGGATTTGTGCGCAGATACAGCGACCGACAGGCAATGATTGCGGAGGACATGGATGTATTGCGCGTCCGGATGATGGAGACGTTCGACCCGCTTCTTAAAGGGTTTCAAAAGGAGAGCACGGTTCGCGACGGGCTGATGGCAATTTACGAATTATTGATTTCGCTTCGGGTTCCGGAGCGTATGGAGGAATGGGCGGACGAGCTGCTTGCGATGCCGGAGCTTACCGGCGCGGTTCGCAGAGAGAAAGAGTATCGTCAGATTTTTGCGGCAGTGATTCACCTGATGGAACAGACCGAGGAAATTTTAGGGGATCGTGTGCTTGCGTGTAAGGAATTTGCGGACATTTTGGATGCGGGCTTTGAGGAGACGATGCTTGGAATTATCCCGCCGAAGCCGGACGAGATTTCCATCGGTGATGTAAAGCGTTCGAGGCTTCAGCAGGTGAAGGTGCTGTTTTTCCTCGGGGTAAACGAGGGCGTTGTGCCCGGATTTTCCCATGCGGGAGGCCTGTTATCCGACCGTGAGCGCGAAAAGCTGAAGGAACAGGGGATGGAGCTTGCGGAAACGGCCAAAGAAGCGGTCAATACGGAGGAATTTTATCTCTACCTGGCGCTTTCAAAGCCTGCGGCGCATTTGTACCTGTTGTTTCGCAGATGCGGGGATGATGGCAAGGAACTGCGTCCGTCGTATGTTATCCACCGGATTTTGCGCATTTTTCCGAAGCTTTCCATTGCATACGGGGAAGATGCGGATTATGCCTCGAAGCTTTTTGCGGATGGAGGGGAGCGGCTGCTTCTTTCGGAAATCGTTCGTGAGCATAAGGGGGCGTTTACGCCGGACGGACGGGCAGTGCGGGATTTTTATGCCGAGAGGGGAGGCAGACTCTTTGAAAGCAGGCTGACAATGGAGCAGCTTAAGGAGGCGGCTAAGGGCGTTTCCTGTGATTTCAGCTTGTCTGAGGAGGCTGCATTGGCTTTATACACGCAGATGCTGTATGGGTCGGTTTCCCGTATGGAATCGTTCGCCAAATGTGCTTATCAGCATTTCCTGCGGTACGGGCTTCGTCTTTCGGAGCGAAAGGAATTTAAGATATCGAACCTTGATGAAGGGAATCTGCTGCATCAGGCTCTGTGCGCATTTTTCGAGGGTGTGAAGAAGGACGGGCTGTCCTTTCGGCGCATGACAAAGGAAGAGGCGGAGCCGAGGATTCGTCAGGCGGTTACCGAGGCGGTGGAAAAGCAGACGACGGATTTGTTTGGGGAGAACAGGCGAAGCCGATACCAGCTAAAGAAGCTGGAGCGACTGCTGCAAAGAACCATTGATACGACTTGTCGGCAGCTTCGGGACGGCAGCTTTGAGCCGGAATTGTTTGAACATAAAATCAACCATACGGATGAACGCCTGAATCTGGTTGGAACGATTGACCGCGTGGATATCTGTGTGGAAGACGGCGTGACCTATTTCAAAGTCGTTGATTATAAGCTGGGCGAACGAAAGATCAGGTGGAGCGAGGTGCTTGACGGTACGTCGGTACAGCTTCCGGTCTATCTGTCGAAGGCAGCAGAGCTTTTCGGAGGGGAAAGTGCTGCGGCAGCGGCGCTCTATTATTCCATGAAGGACCCGTATGTGCCGAAAAACAGCGATGTTACGGCAGAGCTTCGCAAGAGACTGCGTCCGGAGGGCTTTGCCGTTGAGAACCGTAAAGCACTGCATCTTCTGGATCATGACCTGGTGGATCGGGACGGGGCGTATCAGCCGTCGTATACCTCGATGGCGCTGCCGGTTGCAACCGTAAAGGATTGTGTTCCTACGAAGAACTCGAAATTGATTTCCGACGCAGAGAGGCAGACCGTATTTGACTATCTGGATTGGATGTTCCACGAGGAAACCGAGCGTATTGTTAAGGGAGAGATTGCACCGCATCCGTACGGGGGAAATACGACCTGCGACGGTTGCCCGTACCATTCGGTCTGCGGATTTGATTCTAAGGCGTCCGGCTGTACAGGCAGGGAGGCAACGGTTGCCGACCGGAGCGAGAGCATTGAGAGGATGAGACGGAAGATGCAGCAAGCTGCGGAAGAGAATGAGAACGCAGAGTAAAGGAGGGAACGGTTCATGGCAGCAATTCAATTTACCGAGGAACAGAGCAGCGTAATCAGGCACGGTACCTGCAACCTCTTAGTGTCTGCGGCTGCAGGCTCCGGCAAGACGGCGGTTCTTGTGCAGCGTATCATGGAGCTTGTTCTGGACGGTCCGAAGAAAACGGATATTGACCGCATCCTTGTGGTGACCTTTACGAGAAATGCGGCGGCGCAGATGAAGGAACGTATCATGCAGGCTCTGGAGAAGCGGATGGAGGAGACTCCGGAGGATTCGCGTCTGTTACGGCAGTCTGTATTGATACATCAGGCAAATATCACGACGATCGATAGCTTTTGCCAGTCGGTTGTGAAGACTTATTTTCATAAATTGGATATAGACCCGGCATTCCGTATCGGGGATGATACGGAACGGGAGCTTTTGTGGGAGCAGGCGGTTTCGGAGGTGCTCGAGGAGGCGCACGAAGCGGGCAGTCCCGACTTTTGGAATCTCGCCGAAGGCTATGGAGGCAGGGACTCCGATAACGGTGTTGCCGAGTTGATTACCAAGCTGAACGGCTTTGCGGACAGTGAGGGATGGCCGGAGGAATGGCTTCGGAATTCGACAGCATATCTGCGGGACGGAGCCGAACATACGAACGGTGTCTTTTTTGCGACAGCATTACAACAGGCAAAGAGCCGCTTGGAGAGTCTGCTTGGCACGACGAAGCAGATGCTTGCGGTTTGTATGGAACCGGACGGGCCGGCGAACTATGCAGCTGCCGTTGCAGACGATGAGAGTATCATAAAGCTTTGTCTGAAGCAGGAAACCTATCAGGGGATGTATGAGGCGCTGGCAGGCGTTTCTTATACGGGACTAAAGAAGAACGGCAGGAACGTCAGCCCGGCAAAGCAGGAACGGGTAAAGGCCTTGCGTGAAATCGTAAAGGGTACGATAGGAAGTGTAAAGGAGAAACTGTTTTTCCAGCCGATAGAGCAGATGCAGGAGGACATGGCGCTTGCCTTAAAGCCGATGGAGATGCTTGCGGAGCTTACGATACGCACCCGTGAGCGTTACCGGGAGCTTCTTGGGAAGAACAATGTGCTCGGCTTCGGCGAGATTGAGCATCTGGCATTGCAGGTTCTTGTAGAAAAGGACGAAAATGGGAAGATTCGTTTTACCGATGTTGCGAGAAGCTATGCGGAGCAGTTCGATGAAATTATGATTGACGAGTATCAGGATTCTAACCTGGTACAGGATTTGATTCTGCGAAGCGTGTCGAAGGAGGGAGAAGGCGGCGCTAATCTGTTTGCCGTAGGCGACGTGAAGCAGAGCATTTACAAATTCCGTATGGCACGGCCGGAATTGTTCCTCGAGAAATACCACACGTATGAGGAGAGCGGAGAGGTAAACTGCCGCATTGATCTGGCGAGAAATTTCCGAAGCCGGGAAAAGGTTCTGTCCTCGATCAATATGGTATTTGAGAAAATAATGACGAAGGATCTCGGCGGAATCGTCTACGATGAGAAGGCCGCCCTTTATCCGGGAGCCCGGTACCTGCAGGAGATTACGGAGGAACAGGCAATTACAGAGCTGATTCTTCTGGATAGGGATCAGGCGGAGGATACGGAAGAAGAGACGGAAAATGTCAGCGATACCCGGTTATATGTTCAGGCAATTATCGACCGAATCCGTCAGCTTCTGCACCCCGACAGCGGCTATATGATTCAGGAGGGCGGCAAGGTTCGTCCGATAAATCCGGGGGATATTGTTATTCTGGTGCGTTCGTTAAACGGTATTGCCGGGCCGCTTCTGGAGGAAATGCTTCAGCAGGGAATGGAAGCCTGCATTGCAACGGTAGAGGGATATTTTACGACGACTGAGGTACAGACGGTGCTGCAGCTTCTCAGGATACTCGATAATCCTCTGCAGGATATTCCGATGGCAGCAGTGTTAAAGTCCCCGATGGGCGGATTTGCAGACGAGGACCTTGCGAAATTACATATTATCGGACGAAGAAGTGCTGCGAAGGAATACCAGCCGTATCTGTATGAGGTGATGCGTAGGCTTGCGGACGCAGAGACGTATGATGATGCAAGGCTCCGAGGCAAATGCAGGGAGTTTCTTGCTATGTATGATGAATTGTTTGCGCGAAAGCAGATTTTGTCGGTTTCGGAGCTGCTCGAAGAAATTTACCGCACGACGGGCTATCTGATGTATTGTCAGGCAATGCCGGGCGGAGACGTCAGAAAGAATCATTTGGAAGCGCTGTGCAGGAAGGCGGGAGATTTCCGGGGATTTGCGTATACCGGGCTTTGTGATTTCGTAGCCTATATCGACCGGATGATTTCGTACAAGGTAAAAGTGGAGGATGGAAGTCCCGCAGACAGCGGTCGTTCGGTACGGATTATGACCATTCACGCCAGTAAGGGTCTGGAATTTCCGGTTGTTATCCTGCCGGATTTGCAGAGGAATTTTAACTTGAGCGATGCCGGTGAAGCGGTTGTATTTCACGAGGTGCTTGGTGTCGGACCGACGGCATACGATGTCGAGGGACGTACCATGGCGGACACGCTTGCCAAGACGGTTATTGCCGGAGAGGTATGCAAAGACAGCCTTAGCGAAGAGCTTCGAATCCTGTATACGGCAATGACCCGAGCGAAGGAGAAATTGATTCTGTTCGGCTCGGTCAACCGATTCGAGAAGAAAATCGATTCTTTTATGGCAGCAGCACAGGCAGCGGGAGAAGGAGCGATGTCCTTCGGCGATTTGTATCGGAGCAGATGCTGCCTCAACTGGATTTTGCCTGCAGTGATTGCCGGAGAGAAAATTACGCGGAATGAAATGCTGGAATTGTGGCAGGACGGCGGGAGCCGGATGGGACGCGAATACCGTATTATCTACAGAAAAAAGGCAGAATTGTCGGCGCAGGCAGCTTTGGCACGGGCAGTGAAGCAGGAAATCGTGAGCGCTTCGGAAGGAGAAGCAGACGAGACAATGAAGGAACAGCTCCGAAAGTATACGGATTACCGGTATGAATATGAAGCTTGTGAGAATAACCCGGTTAAGCTGTCGGTTTCGGATTTGAAGATGTCGGCTATGGCGGATGAAGTNNGCTTCACAAAGAGGAAAGGGAAGCAACAAAACAGGAGGCGCCCGTTCCCAAATTCCTGAAAAAGACCGAAGAAAAGCCGAAGCTTAAAGGAAACGACCGCGGGACTCTGTACCACCGGATGCTGGAACTGCACGATTTCACGAAGGAAGCGGACGAGG
>DLOO01000035.1:25908-26041 GCA_002479645.1 Lachnoclostridium sp. UBA7482
TATCGGTGGGCGTATGCATCGCGCCGCACGGAAGGGATTGCTTTCAAAGGAGCAGAATTTTGTGCTGTCCTATCCGGCAGCGGAGCTTTCCGGCGAATATACAGGCGGGGAGCCCATTCTTGTGCAAGGGATT
>DLOO01000035.1:26109-26408 GCA_002479645.1 Lachnoclostridium sp. UBA7482
GGAACTGACGAAGCGGTATAAGGCGCAGCTTGCGTATTATGCGGATGCATTGACGCGCGGAACCGGAAAAATCGTAAAAGAACGCCTGATTTACTCATTTGCTCTTCAAAAATGCTTTCCGGTGTAGTATACTGAGTTTGTTTTCCGGCAATGCTTTCTGAAAAACCCGAAAGGAGAGAACAGAAGGCATGGGAAAAAAGAAAGAGATTGATTTTTCAAATCTGACGCCCGAAGAAGAGTTGAAATACGAAATTGCAAAAGAATTGGGTGTGTTTGACTTATACCGCTTCGTCAGTTCC
>DLOO01000035.1:26487-29076 GCA_002479645.1 Lachnoclostridium sp. UBA7482
TCATAAATGAATGTGTCAATACGTCAGTGTTTAGAAAGGGTTTTGTATGCGGGAAAAGATTTTGTTTGTTTACAATCCAAATGCCGGTATGAAGAAGATTCAGGATAAGCTCAATGCGGTTTGTCATGAACTGACACAGGGAGGACGGGAATTGATTGTCAGTCCGACCAGACAAAGAGACGATGCGAAAAATGCGGTTCTTGAATATGTCGGAGAAGGCAAGTGCGAAAAAATTGTCGTATCCGGAGGGGACGGAACCTTGCATGAGGTTGTAAACGGTATGATGCAGTGCGAGCAGAGGGTGCCGATCGTTTACATTCCGGCCGGCAGTACGAATGATTTCGGTTATTCTCTGTCGATACCGAAGGATATTACGGTGGCGGCGGGAATGGTAAACTCCGGAATACCTTTTGAATGCGATATTGCACAGTTTAATGACCGGTATTTTGTGTATACGGCTGCATTTGGTTTGTTTACCGACGTGTCTTATGCGACGCCGCAGAATCTGAAGAATGTTTTCGGACATGCGGCGTATGTGCTGAATGGTGCAAGCTCGCTTGCCAGGATTAGAAAATACCGTATGGCGTTGACCTATGACGGCTTGTATGTGGAAGACGACTTTATCTATGGCATGGTCGTAAGTTCCTCGTCCATTGGCGGCTTCCGCGGGATCACGGGACCGGATGTCAAGTTAAACGACGGAGAGTATGAGCTGTTCCTTGTCCGCGATTGCAGCAGACTGGAGCTTACCGTTGTGGCAAATGATATTCTCCACCATAAATTTGACAACAAAAATATGATTTGCGAGAGAGTAAGGCAGGTGGAATTTCATTCGATGACTCCGGTTGCATGGGCATTGGATGGTGAGTACGGCGGTGATTTTACGGATGTATCCGTTAACATTCACCATAAAGCGGTAACCTTTATGGTACCAAAGAGTCTTCTGACAATATAACGGAAAGGAATGTGCAAAATGCCGCCGTTATCCTTGACATTTTAAGGTATTTTTTGGTATTATAAAAAGTGTTTTTTACAATTTATTGTGAAGGGTTTCTTCACGGAAACGAGGGTGAATATGTATTACATAGGTGTGGACTTGGGAACTTCCTCCGTTAAGCTTCTGCTTATGGATGAGAAGGGGGACATCAAAAATATCGTGTCAAAGGAGTATCCGTTGTTTTTCCCGAAGACCGGTTGGTCCGAGCAGAAGCCGGAAGACTGGTGGACGCAGACAAAGGCAGGAATTAAGGAGCTGATCAGCGTTATTGATGCAAGCCGGGTTGGCGGTATCAGCTTCGGCGGACAGATGCACGGTCTGGTTATCCTTGACAGCGAAGATAAGGTTCTTCGTCCCGCAATTTTGTGGAACGATGGCCGTACCCAGGCTGAGTGCGATTACCTTAATAAGGAAATCGGCAGAGAGAAGATCAGCGAGTATACTGCAAACATGGCTTTGACCGGATTTACCGCTCCGAAGCTTTTGTGGGTTAAGAAGAACGAGCCTGAGGTTTTTGCGAAGATTGAGAAGATTATGCTTCCGAAGGATTACATTGCGTATCTTTTGAGCGGTGTACATTGTACCGATGTTTCCGACGCTTCCGGTATGCTTCTTTTCGATGTGAAGAATAAGTGCTGGTCGAAGGAAATGATGGACATTGTAGGCGTAAAGGAATCTCAGCTTGCTAAGATTTTTGAAAGCTATGAGGTTGTAGGAACCATTCTTCCTGAGGTCGCAAAGGAGCTTGGCCTTCCTGAGACGGTTAAGATTATTGCCGGTGCAGGCGACAATGCTGCCGGTGCGGTAGGAACCGGAACGCTGGAGCACGGCATGTGCAGCGTATCCCTTGGAACCTCCGGAACCGTATTTATCGCTACCGATGAATTTGCAGTTGACGACGCCAATGCGATGCATTCCTTTGCACATGCAAACGGCAAGTTCCATTTTCTCGGCTGTATGCTTTCCGCAGCATCCTCCAACAAGTGGTGGATGGATGATATCGTCGGAACCAAGGATTATGCGGCAGAGCAGAAGGATATCACCGAAATCGGTAAGAATCATGTATATTACCTGCCTTACCTGATGGGTGAGCGTACTCCTCATAACAATCCCAATGCGCGAGGCTGTTTCGTAGGTCTTTCCATGGATACCAGGAGAGAGGATATGACTCTGGCTGTTATGGAGGGCGTTACCTATGCACTTCGTGACGCACTTGAAATTGCGCGTTCCTTCGGTGTAGAGATTACCCGTATCCGTGCAATCGGCGGCGGCGCCAAGAGCCCGCTCTGGTGTAAGGTTCTTGCAAACATCATGAACGTTAAGGTTGACCGAATTAACTGTGAAGAAGGTCCCGGTTACGGCGCTGCAATTCTTGCGGCTGTGGGCTGCGGTGAATATGCTTCCGTGGAAGAGGCAGCAGGCAAGCTGATTCGTGTGGTTGATACCATCGAGCAGGATTCCGCAATCGTTGCAGAATACGAAAAGCGTTATCAGGTATTCCGTTCCATTTATCCGGCGCTTGTTCCGGTTTATGACCAGATTGTAGCAAACGAATAAGAAAATCAGTCTCGACGCTGTGCATCCGCACAGGT
>DLOO01000035.1:29123-47369 GCA_002479645.1 Lachnoclostridium sp. UBA7482
GACGCTGTGCATCCGCACAGGTCGTGACAGTAATTGGGGCCGGGGATGCTTGGCCCCATTTTTTAGGAAAAGAGATATGTATTCAGAATTTGCATGGATTTATGACGAATGTATGGACAATGTGCCGTATGAGGAGTGGGTTGCCTTCCTGGTAAAGCGTCTGACGGAGAACGGTCTGACGGAGGGCATCGTTGCCGATCTGGGCTGCGGTACCGGAGAAACGACCTGGAGATTGTCGGACGCAGGCTATGATATGATTGGTGTGGATTCCTCCGAGGAAATGCTTGAAATCGCAAGGGAAAAAGAGTATGATAGGAACGGTATGTCTATCCTGTATCTGCATCAGGATTTGCGTGAAATGGAACTGTTCGGAACCGTGGGGGCATTTGTCAGTGTGTGCGACACGATGAACTATCTGACGACGAAAGAGGATTTGACAAAGGTTTTCCGGTTGGTAAACAACTACCTGGAACGGGAGGGGCTGTTTGTTTTCGATATGAAGTCAACCCGTTATTACCGTGAGGTTCTGGGAGAGCATACCCGGGTGGAACACTTGGAGGAAGGAACTCTGATTTGGGAGAATTCCTTCGACAGCGGGAGTGGGCGCAACGAGTATGCGCTGACGATTTATCTGGAAAATGAAGACGGGCTTTATGAGCGCAGCGAAGAGGAGCATGTGCAGCAGGCCTACTCGATTGAGGAGGTTCGGCACTGCCTTGAGGAAGCCGGCATGGAGTTCGTTGCGGTATATGCCGATTATAGTGACGAGCCCGGAACAGAGGAAGCGATGCGTCTTGTGTTCGTGGCAAAGGAAGGTTTCCAGAAGAACAAAACCTACGTGTAAAGGCAATTCGCATAATAAGAGCGGATATTTTGAAAAAATATTTTCAGGAAGTAAAAGTATGGATTATATTGTACGTGCAATGGCGGCAAAAGGGCAGATTCGTGCATTTGCCGCAACAACAAAGGATTTGGTTGAATTTGCGAGAGCTTCGCATAATACCAGCCCTATCGCAACGGCTGCGCTCGGTCGTTTGCTGACCGGCGGTGCGATGATGGGCGTTATGATGAAGGGCGATAACGATATGCTGACGCTGAAGATTCAGTGCTCCGGTCCGATTCAGGGACTTCTGGTAACGGCAGATGCAAAGGGAAATGTCAAGGGATTTGCCTACAACCCTGAGGTTATGCTTCCTCCGAGAGAAGACGGTCACTTGAATGTCGGCGCAGCATTGGATCTGGGTGTTCTGAGCGTTATCAAAGACCTCGGACTGAAGGAGCCGTATGTGGGTGATACCGCATTGCAGACCGGGGAGATTGCCGAGGATTTGACGTATTACTTTGCAACCAGCGAACAGGTACCGTCGGCAGTCGGTCTTGGAGTTCTGATGAATAAGGAGAATACCGTTCGTCAGGCGGGCGGATTTATTTTGCAGTTAATGCCTTTCGCAGAGGAAGAGACGATTGCAGCCCTGGAAGAGAAGATTCCGAAGATTTCTTCCGTGACCGAGATGCTTGAGCAGGGTATGACTCCCGAGGGTATTTTGAAGGAGCTTCTCGGGGATTTGGAGCTTGAGATTACCGATACGATACCGACACAGTTTGTATGCGACTGCTCCAAAGAGCGCTTTGAAAAAGGACTTTCCTGTCTCAGTAAGCCGGAGCTTCGCAGTCTGCTGGGGGAAGGAAAGCCCGTAGAAACAGTATGTCATTTCTGCAGCCGCAGGTACGAATTTTCTCTTGATGAGATTCGGGCGATGGTCAGAAAGTAACATAAACGAATACAAAAAGAGAGGACGAATTTCATGAGCAATGATTGTTATGTAAGCCCGCTTTCCGAGCGTTATGCCAGTAAGGAGATGCAGTACATTTTCTCACCGGATATGAAATTCCGCACATGGCGTAAGCTTTGGATCGCCCTGGCAGAGGCGGAAAATGAACTCGGACTGCCGGTAACTAAGGAACAGATTGAAGAGTTGAAGGCACATCAGGACGATATCAATTATGACGATGCCAAGAGAAGGGAGAAGGAGTGCCGTCACGATGTAATGAGCCATGTTTATGCATACGGTCTGCAGTGTCCGAATGCAAAGGGTATCATTCATCTCGGTGCAACCTCCTGCTACGTAGGCGACAATACCGACCTGATTATTATGACCGAGGCATTGAAGCTTGTTCGCAAGAAGCTTGTTAACGTAATGAGCAGGCTGGCTGAATTTGCTGACAAGTATAAGGCGCTGCCGACACTCGGATTTACCCATTTCCAGCCGGCACAGCCTACGACCGTTGGCAAGAGAGCGTGCCTGTGGCTGCAGGAACTGAAATTTGATTATGATGATATCTGCTATATCATCGATTCCATGTGCCTGCTTGGTTCCAAAGGAACGACCGGTACACAGGCCAGCTTCCTGGAGTTGGTTCATGGCGAACGCGAAAAGGTAAAATCCCTCGATGCAAAGATTGCAGAGAAGATGGGATTTTCCTCTTGCATCCCGGTTTCCGGTCAGACCTATACCAGAAAGCTGGATACCAGAGTCATCAATGTCCTTGCGGGAATTGCTGCAAGCGCGCACAAGTTTTCCAATGATATCCGTCTTCTTCAGCATTTGAAGGAGATTGAGGAGCCTTTCGAGAAGCAGCAGATCGGTTCTTCCGCAATGGCTTACAAACGCAATCCGATGAGAAGTGAACGTATTGCTTCCCTGGCACGCTACGTAATGGTTGATGCGATGAATCCTTCCATTACTTCTGCGACCCAGTGGTTTGAGCGTACTCTTGATGATTCCGCAAACAAGCGTCTTTCCGTACCGGAGGGCTTCCTTGCCATTGACGGTATCCTTGATTTGTACCTGAATGTTGTAGACGGGCTGGTTGTTTATGATAAGGTTATTACAAAACGCCTGATGAGCGAGCTTCCGTTCATGGCAACCGAGAATATTATGATGGATGCGGTAAATGCCGGCGGTGACCGTCAGGAGCTTCACGAGCGTATTCGTCAGCTTTCTATGGAAGCAGGAAAGAATGTTAAGGAACTCGGTCTTGAGAACAATCTTCTTGAGCTGATTGCAGCAGACCCGATGTTCCACCTGTCCCTGGATGATTTGAAGGCCTGTATGGACCCGACCAAGTATACCGGTTGTGCAAAAGAGCAGACCGAGGAATTCCTGACCGAGGTGATTCGGCCGATTCTTGCAAAACATGCCGAGGATCTCGGTATTCATGCGGAAATCAATGTATAGGACAGGCTATGCACCTGCTTTCTGCGGCAGGCGGGTACACTTGTGCCGATTAAGAGTAAAAAGTGTAAAATGCGTTTTTGGAGGTAGGAAAAATGAGTGAAAAAAACAAGAAAAATGCCTGGCTTTCTTATGATGCCGATCAGGTAAAGCAGGTCATGGAGTTTGCCGAGGGATATTGCAGATTCATCTCTGACAATAAGACCGAGCGTGAGTGTGTGACATCCGTAATTGCAAAGGCCGAAAGCCTTGGATATCGTGATATGAAGACGCTTGACAGCGTAAAGGCCGGAGATAAGGTATATTACAATATGATGGGCAAGGCTCTGGCATTGTTCCTCGTAGGCAGTAAGCCGCTTGCTGACGGTATGAAGATTCTCGGTGCACATATCGATTCCCCGAGACTTGATTTGAAGCAGAACCCTTTGTATGAGGATACCGATATTGCGCTTCTGGATACCCATTATTACGGTGGTGTTAAGAAGTATCAGTGGGTTGCTCAGCCAATGGCAATTCACGGCGTTGTGGCAAAGACCGACGGTACCCTTGTACATGTGGTAATCGGTGAGGACCCCGCAGATCCGGTTGTCGGTATCAGCGATTTGTTGATTCATTTAGCGGCTGACCAGCTGCAGAAGAAGGCGTCCGTTGTAATCGAGGGTGAGGATTTGAATGTTACCGTTGCAACCATTCCGCTTGAGGGAGAAGAGAAAAATGCGGTTAAAGCAAATGTTCTCGCGATTCTGAAGGAACGCTACGGTGTTGAGGAAGAGGATTTTGCCTCCGCTGAACTGGAAATCGTTCCTGCCGGTAAGGCAAGAAGCTACGGTCTTGACCGAAGCATGATTATCGGTTACGGACAGGATGACAGAGTATGTGCATACACCTCCGCAGAAGCGCTTTTTGATATTGAAAAAACCGATCGTACCGCAGTTTGCCTGCTGGTTGACAAGGAGGAGATCGGCAGTGTAGGCGCTACCGGTATGCATTCCCGTTTCTTTGAAAACTGCGTTGCAGAGCTTATGATGATGATGGGAGACTACTCCGAGTTGAAGGTTCGCAAAGCGCTTCAGAATTCCCATATGCTGTCCTCTGACGTAAGCGCGGCATTTGATCCGAATTACGCAGGCGTATTTGAAAAGAAAAATGCGGCATACTTTGGTAAGGGACTTGTATTTAACAAGTACACCGGTTCCAGAGGTAAGTCCGGTTCCAATGATGCAAATCCGGAGTATTATGCAAAGATTCGTAAGGCGCTGGATACGCACAACGTTGCATACCAGACCGCAGAGCTCGGCAAGGTTGATCAGGGCGGCGGCGGCACCATCGCTTACATCATGGCAAACTATGGCATGAATGTTATCGATAGCGGTGTAGCAGTGCAGAACATGCATGCGCCTTGGGAAGTAACCAGTAAGGCTGACGTTTACGAAGCTTACCTTGGTTATATGGCATTTCTTGCGGAAATGTAATCGGGTGGCCGTATGGAGACATTAAAGATACGCTATATCAGTGATGAAATTGACGAACTCACCTATATCGAAAACAAATCCGATTGGATTGATTTGCGTGCAGCCGAGGACGTTGTGATGAAGGCCGGTGAGTTCCGGCTGATTCGCCTCGGAATTGCGGTCGAGCTTCCCGAAGGATATGAGGCGCATATCGTTCCCAGAAGTTCCACATTTAAGAATTTCGGTGTGATTCAGACGAACCATATGGGCGTTGTAGACGGAAGTTATTGCGGCAATGAGGATGAGTGGAAATGGCCTGCGCTTGCGATGAGAGATACGGAGATTCATGTAAATGACCGTATTTGCCAGTTCCGCATTATGAAAAACCAGCCGCAGCTTTGTTTTGAAAAGGTGGAACGGCTGACCGGAAAAAACCGCGGCGGCTTCGGTACCACAGGTAAAGTTTGATTTTGATGGAAACAGAGATTTTTGTTTCAGAATCGAGGACGATTATGATTAAGATTGATATTTTTTCCGGTTTCCTCGGAGCCGGAAAGACAACCCTGATTAAGAAGCTTTTGAAGGAAGGATATCAGGGAGAGAAGGTTGTTCTCATTGAGAACGAATTCGGTGATATTGCAATTGACGGCGGTTTCTTAAAGGAAGCCGGTGTGGAGATTACCGAGATGAACTCCGGATGTATTTGCTGTTCTTTGGTCGGCGACTTCGGCGATGCGCTGAAGAAGGTGAAAGAAGAACTTCATCCGGACCGCATCCTGATTGAGCCCTCCGGGGTCGGTAAATTGTCTGACGTTATTAAGGCAGTGGATGATATTCAGGACCCGGATTTTGAAATTTGCGGCGTTGTTGCGGTTGTTGACGCCGGAAAATGCAAGATTTACATGAAGAATTTTGGAGAATTCTTCAACAATCAGGTGCAGTATGCGAAGACCATTCTTCTTAGCCGTACCCAGAATATTACGGACGAGAAGGTGGAAAAGGCTGTTCAGCTTGTTCGCGAGCAGAATGCCGAGGCAGAACTGGTTACCACACCTTGGGATCAGTTGGAGGGTGCACAGATTCTTGCTGCAATGGACAAGAAGATGGATTTGGCGAAGGCGCTTCTGGAGGAAGAAGAGATTTGTCCCTGCTGCGGACATCACCATGCACACGGGGAAGAGCATCATCATGAACATGAGCATCACCATCATGAGCATGATAAGGAGTGCTGTTGTCATGAGCACGAGCACGACCATGAGCATGAATGTTGCTGCGGAGACGACCACGAGCATCATCACGACCACGAGCATCATCACGACCACGAACATCATCACGATTATGAACACCATCATCATGCGGATGAGATATTTACCAGCTGGGGTTGTGAAACGACCAGGAAGTTTACAAAGGAACAGTTGGACGCCGTCCTTTCCCGCCTGGCAAATTCCGAGGATTTCGGCATGATTCTCCGTGCAAAGGGTATGCTTGCGGCTACAGACGGTAGCTGGCTACATTTTGACCTTACTCCGGGAGAGTATGAGATTCGGAACGGAGCTGCCGAGACGATCGGACGTCTCTGCGTCATCGGAAGCAAATTGAAAGAAGATTCAATCAGGGAATTGTTTGGATTATAAAAAGGACGAAAATAATGGAAAAGCCTGTATTTTTGATAAATGGGTTCCTGGACAGCGGAAAAACAACTTTTATCAACGAAACCTTAAATGACCCGCAGTTTCGTGCCGGCAGCGGTAAGATTCTTCTGATTCTCTGTGAAGAGGGCGAAGAAGAGTATGACGAGGTCGCATTTGCAAAGCAGGGCGTCAGTATCATCACGGTTGAGGAGGAGTCTCAGCTGACGGATGAATTTCTTGCCGGACTTGAAATGTTCTATAATCCGCAGATGATTCTTGTGGAGATGAACGGTATGTGGAAGCTTACCGGCTTTCTTGAACTCAATATGCCGGATGACTGGGCGATTGCGCAGATTATCACCATCGTTGATGCAACGACCTTTGACATGTATATGAAGAATATGCGCTCTCTGATGCTTGAGGAGATGAAATATTCGGATATCGCGATTGTGAATCGTTGTGATGATGATACGGATAAGACGGCCATTCGACGCTTTGTTAAGCCCGTAAACCGCAGGATTCAGATCGTATTTGAACGAGAGGACGGTACCGACGCCGGGGATGCAGAAGAAGAACTTCCGTATGATATGACGCAGTCTCATCTTGACATTAGTGATGAGGACTATGGTATCTGGTATATGGACGCTATGGATCATCCCGATAACTATGTCGGTAAGACAGTATCTTTCTTAGCGATGAGCTACGTATCTCCGAAGCTTCCGAAGGGATATTTTGTTCCGGGACGTATGGCAATGACCTGCTGCGCGGACGACGTCGCATTTATCGGACTGCTCTCGAAGCCTCCGGTCATGATGGATGTAAAGAAAATGAAGAGCCGTCAGTGGTATCAGGTGACTGCGGTTATCAGGAAGGAATTTCAGAAGGAATACCAGGGCGAAGGGCCGGTGCTTTACTGTACCAGTCTGGCGCCTGCGGAAGAACCTGCGGAAAAGCTTGTGTATTTTAATTAAAACGGTAAGACCCTGCCCGGAAACGAACAGGGTCTTTTTCCGCTTTGATCAAAAGGTGTCAAAAAATACCGGAATCTAAGGAGAAGGAAAATGCGAAAAATAACGGAAAATGAATGGAATCTGGTTCGTGTACACGGAAGAACCAACGGGAAACGGCCAATCACACTTTTTTACAGCGGCAGTGCGGTGGAGTGCAATGTGAAGGCGGCAAATCTTGCAGTGAAGGTAAATGCGGGCTATGAGTATTGTGACATCTGGCTTACCGTATTGATTGACGGCGCTGTGGTTTCCCGTCAGATGCTTGCACCCGGGGAGCAGATGATTACCGTATTTCGGAGGATGAATCCCGATAAGGTAAAAAATGTCCGAATTGTGCGTGAGACGGAGGCAATTCCCGATGACACGATGCACTATCTTCAGATTCTCGATTTTGAAACGGATGGAGAGTTCTGCGGGGTGGCAAAGCGCCCGATTTCGATTGAATTTATCGGAGACAGTATCACCACCGGCGAGGGAACCTACGGTGCGAAAGGAGAGGAGGACTGGATTCCGATGTTCTTCTCGGCATATCATAACTACGCATATATGACCGCAGAAGCGTTAAAAGCCGATTATCGCGTGATTTCCAAAGGCGGCTGGGGGATTTACTCCGGCTGGGACAACAATGTGACCTGCAGCATTCCGAAGGTGTACAGTAAGGTGTGCGGGTTGCTTCCCGGTTCTGCCAATGAGGCAGTCGGGGCACAGGAGGAATATGATTTTGCGGCAAATCCGGTCGATTTGGTCGTATTACATTTGGGTACAAACGACTTTAGCGCATTTACACAAAATGCCTGGGTGGACCCGGCAAGCGGAATTACATACAAACAGAATCTGCTTGCGGACGGCACGCCGGAACCGGAATCGAAAAAACGGTTTTTGAACGCAGCCGTAGAAGCCTTGAAGGATATTCGCAGCAAGAACCCGCACGCACCGATTCTGTGGATTTATGGAATGTTAGGGGATGGACTGAAGCCGCTCATTCTTGAGGCGATTTCCTTGTACCGAAGGGAGACCGGAGATAATCAGATTTCCTATCTTGACCTTCCCAACACAACCGACGAAACGGTAGGAAGCCGCTTCCATCCGGGCTATCCGGCGCATAAGGAAGCGGTGAAGGTGCTGATACCGGAGATAAGGAAGATTCTGGGGAAGTAGGGGTGTAATGTGTCATTTGTACCGCGAAAACAGGTCAAATATACCAAATTAGGAAAAAAGTTTTTTTATAGACTATAATGTTCAAATACTATACTAATATTGATAGAGACAAGAAGGGGGAAAGTCGGGAAATAGACTGGAACTATGCAAATAAATGGACAATAACCTTTATTAATAACTTGGTAGCAGGAAAATCCATAAGTGAGGCAAGTTATGCAGCATTACATAATGGTTGGTATATAATAAATTGTGCAGAGGGCTTAGATAGCTATACAATATATGGAAATGTGAATCAAGGGATATAGGGAGGGTTTATGAAGAAACTATTATTATTGAGTATCATTTGCTGCATGTTTGTAGTAGTGGGCTGTGGTGCAAAAGAAAAAAGGATTGAATTGAAAAATGTCAAAATTGCTGTGAACGAATCGGACGAAAAGGGCATTTTTGGAGATGTGGATACATTCAAATTCGGTGATTATAAGCCTTATGAAAGAAAAAAGGCAAAGTCCAGCCAAAGTGTAAAAATCAATGGCAAGCAGGTAACGGGAAACTATGTATACTCTTACGAAGATCCGATGTTGAATTATGGAGTGGATGTTTATGCCGACGAAGCCGGTAATTCCTTTGAACTTTCATCAGAGACAAAGACTCTGGTTGGATATAGTGACGAGGGCGGACTGTTGGAGACATTGACATTTTCTTCAAAGGAGGAATTGTTAAAATGTACAGATACATTTGCGTCAGATTATATTGACACAAAGGATTTTGAGCCTTATATCAACACGCAGGTTCTTGTAAATGAAGATGGAATCTCGTCCTCGCGGAATGAGGAGGGATTTTATGTTCCGAAGGAAAATGAAGAGGCAAATTATGTTGTGACCTACATTTATACCGTGAAGGGCGTTAAGACCTTTGAACGATTTGAAATAAACATTTATAAGGGAAAGATTGCCAGCTTCTATTACATAATGCCTGGGGAGTATACGGATTCAAAGGTTACGATTTCATATGATGATGCAGACTTAAAGGCAGTTGTGGATGACTTTATTAAGGCAAATGCTGCCGTTGCCGATTTGAAATATCAGATAAAGGACACTTATCTTTCCGTAAACAGTAAGGAAAAGAATTATATCATGGTAATATTGGATGTGTCCTATCCCGAAGAAGGGGCAGAGCATTGTGAAATTGTCAATCTGCTGCTTGAACTTGAGTAATCGTTTCGATACGGAATACAGAGTAATACCTTTACCCGTCCTCGTAGGAAGGCAGGAAAAGGGCGTAGTTGCCCCTTTTTTGCTTTTCAGGATAATCCGAGAACCTCATGTCAAAAATCCGGTTGACAATTTCAGACAAAAGGGGTAAACTTACAAACGAATGAAAGCAAAGGCGCTTTGGGACCCGCTCCCGAAGTGTCTTCTTTTTTTGCCATAAGGACTAACAGGAGGGCTGCCATGTTTGTACAGGAAGACAAGCCGAAGGAGGAATGCGGTGTTTTCGGTGTTTGGGGCGCAGATCATATCAAAGCGGCACAATGGGTGTATTACGGACTGATTGCTCTGCAGCACCGCGGGCAGGAGTCTGCCGGCATTGTTGTCTGCGATACAAAGGGACCGATTGGGAACATCTGCTCCCACAAAGGAATGGGGCTGGTAAGTGAGGTCTTTCCGAGTGAGAATCTGGAGCGGCTCCGTGGAAATATCGGTATCGGTCATGTGCGGTATTCGACCGCCGGAGCAAGCTGCGTGGAAAATGCGCAGCCGGTATTTTTGAACTACATGAAAGGAACTTTGGCTCTTGCACATAACGGCAACATCACTAATGCGGAGGAGATGCGAAAGGAACTGCAAGGCGAGGGAGCGGTATTTAACGGTTCGACCGATTCGGAGGTCATTGCCTACCGGATTGCGATGGAGCGGCTGAAAACAGCTTCCATAGAAGAAGCTGTTTGTAATGTGGCAAAGGAGCTGAAAGGTGGTTATGCGCTTCTGATTATGAGTCCGAAGAAGCTGGTTGGAGTAAGAGATCCGCTTGGTTTGAAACCACTTTGTATCGGCAGGGTGGACAATACCTACATCCTGGCGTCGGAGAGCACGGCACTGACTGCAGTGAATGCGGAATTTGTGCGGGATGTACTTCCCGGTGAGATTATCACGATTACCAAGGACGGTCTGCATTCGGAGATCTGCCTGAAGGCAGATTGGCAGGCACATTGTGTCTTTGAATATATTTATTTTGCAAGGTTGGATTCAAAAATTGACGGGATCAGCATATACGACGCCCGTATTCGCGGCGGAAAAGCGCTTGCTAAGCGCTATCCGGTTGAGGCGGACGTGGTTACCGGTGTTCCCGAATCCGGGCTTACGGCAGCGGTGGGATATTCCGAACAGTCGGGAATTCCGTTTAAGCTTGCATTTTCCAAAAACGGATATGTCGGTCGAACCTTTATTAAACCGACGCAGGAGGAGCGTGTTTCGGCGGTTCACATGAAGCTTCACGTCATCGAAAGTGTGGTGAAGGGCAAACGTGTGGTTTTGATTGACGACTCCATTGTTCGCGGTACTACAATCGCGAACCTGATCCGAATGATGCGAAATGCGGGCGCAACGGAGGTTCATGTTCGAATCAGCTCACCGCCGTTTTTGTATCCGTGCTTCTACGGAACCGATGTTCCGGATAATTCGGAGCTGATTGCCACAGAGTACTCGGTGAAGGAAATTTGTGAAAAGATTGGAGCGGATTCCCTTGGATACATGCAGCTTGAGGATATTTCGGAGATGACCGGCAGCCTGCCGCTTTGCAAGGCATGCTTTGATAATCATTATCCGGTATAAAAGGAGAAGGACAATGGCAGAACAGTGGAAGAGAAAAATTATTTTGGAGGATGGCGCGGAATTTGTCGGCTGCGGCTTCGGTTCGGATGAGGCGAAGATGGTGGAAATCGTTTTCAATACCTCGATGGTTGGCTACCAGGAAATTATTTCCGACCCGTCCTACACCTGTCAGGCCGTCGTGATGACATATCCGTTAATTGGAAATTACGGCATGTGCGACGACGATTACGAAACCCTGATTCCGACGATTTCCGGTATGATTGTAAAGGAATACTGTGAGCATCCGTCGAATTTCCGCAGTACAAAGACACTGGACAGTGTTATGAAGAAATACGGAATCGTCGGTGTTTCCGGTGTGGATACCAGAATGCTGGCAAGACATATCCGCNNTGACTATGGCAGCTGCCGTGCGTATATTCTTCCGGAGAAAATGGATTCGGAGGCTGCGCTTCGTGAGCTTCGCGGCTGGATTTCGCCAACCGATGCGGTTTCGGTTGTCAGCACAAAGGAGATTTATCCGTTTGTTTCTGATGAAAAGACCCCGGAACCGAAGAATCATGTGGTGGCAGTTGACTGCGGTATGAAGCGGAATATTCTTCGTGAAATGGCAGGAAAGGGCTGTGCGGTAACCGTTGTACCGTGGAATACAACGGCAGAACAGATTCTTTCCCTGAAGCCGGACGGTGTATTTATCTCTAACGGCCCTGGCAATCCGCAGGATGTGAAGGAGACCGTTGCAGCGATTCGCAAACTGATTGGCAAGGTTCCGATTTTCGGCATTTGCCTCGGACACCAGATTATTTCCCTTGCTTACGGCGCGAAAACTTATAAACTCAAATTCGGTCACCGTGGCGGCAACCATCCGGTGAAGAATCTGAAAACAGATAGGATTGAAATTACTTCACAGAACCATTCCTATGCGGTGGAGCCCGACAGTATCGTCGGAACCGGACTTGCTGTGACGCATATCAATCTGCTCGATCAGACGATTGAGGGAATTGCGTGTGCCGATGACGCGGTATTTTCCGTGCAGTACCATCCGGAGAGTGCGCCGGGGCCGCAGGACAGTTCGTATTTGTTTGATGAGTTTATCAGGAATATGGAAGCATGGAAGGGAGTAAAAACACATGCCTAAGAGAACAGACATTAAGAAAATTCTTGTTATCGGTTCGGGGCCGATTGTTATCGGACAGGCAGCCGAATTCGACNNTATCTGTTTGATAAGTTTATTGACAGAATGAGCAAGGAGGTTGAATAAAATGCCGCTTAGAAGTGATATTAAAAAAGTTCTTGTTATCGGTTCAGGACCTATAGTAATAGGTCAGGCTGCCGAATTCGACTATGCAGGCACACAGGCGTGTCTTTCCCTGCGCGAGGAGGGCTATGAGGTTATTCTCTGCAACTCCAATCCGGCAACCATTATGACCGATGAAACGATTGCGGATAAGGTCTATATGGAGCCTTTGACGCTTGAATTTATTGCTAAGATTATTCGAATGGAACGTCCGGATGCTATTTTGCCCGGTATCGGCGGCCAGACCGGTTTGAACCTGGCAATACAGCTTGAGAAGAAGGGCGTTTTGCGCGAATGCGGCGTGGAGCTTCTCGGAACCAGAACCGAAAGTATTGAACGCGCAGAGGATCGTGAAATGTTCAAGGAGCTTTGTATCAGCCTTGGCGAGCCGGTACTTCCCTCCATGATTGCCGAATCGATGGAGGAGGGTCTTGCGGCAGCGAAAGAAATCGGTTACCCGCTTGTAGTACGTCCGGCATTTACCCTTGGCGGTACCGGCGGCGGATTTGCGGAAAAGGAAGAAGAATTCCGTACCATTATGAAAAATGCGCTGGCGCTTTCTCCGGTACATCAGGTGCTTGTGGAGAAAAGTGTTAAGGGTTATAAGGAAATCGAATATGAGGTAATGCGTGATGCCAATGACACTGCTATTACCATCTGTAATATGGAGAACATCGATCCGGTCGGTATTCACACCGGCGATTCCATCGTTGTCTGCCCGTCGCAGACGCTGACAAATAAGGAATATCACATGCTTCGTGACAGTGCGCTGAAGATTATTCGTGCATTGAAAATTGAGGGCGGCTGCAATGTGCAGTTTGCATTAGATCCGAAGTCTTTCCGGTATTACCTGATTGAGGTAAATCCCCGGGTTTCGAGATCGTCCGCACTGGCTTCCAAGGCGAGCGGTTATCCGATTGCACGCGTTTCCGCAAAAATCAGTGTCGGCATGCGCCTGGATGAGATTTCGCTTGCAAACACGCCAGCGTCCTTTGAACCGGCGCTGGACTATGTTGTTTCAAAAATGCCGCGCTTCCCGTTTGATAAGTTCAACGACGCAAACAATACGCTCGGCACGCAGATGAAGGCGACCGGTGAGGTTATGAGTGTCGGCCGCTGCGTGGAGGAGAGCCTCTTAAAGGCAATCCGTTCACTGGAAATCGGGGTATTTCATTTACATCATAAAAAATTCGACGAGGCTGCGACCGGGGAATTGCTCGCCTATATTGTGACCGGAACCGATGACCGGCTTTATGCGATTGCCGAACTGCTGCGCAGAGGAACGGAGATGGATGAAATCGCACGGATTACTGGAATTGACTGTTTCTTCGTAGAAAAACTCGATAATATCGTTGCGATGGAGGTTCGTGTACGGGAGCATCCGATGGATCCTGCGGTTTTGGTGGAAGCAAAGCGGCTTGGTTTTTCCGACCGGGAAATCGGCGTTTTGTGGAATATGACCGCACGGGAGGTATTTGACCTGCGAAGGAAGGAAAAAATTGCGCCTGTCTATAAAATGATTGATACGTGCGCGTCGGAGTTTGAGAGCTACATTCCGTATTTTTACTCGACCTATGAGAAGGAAAATGAGTCCGTTGTTTCCGACAGGAAAAAGATTATCGTACTTGGTTCGGGGCCGATTCGAATCGGTCAGGGCGTTGAGTTCGACTATTCGACGGTACATGCCGTTAAGACCATCAAAGAGTCCGGATACGAGGCAATTATTATCAATAACAATCCGGAGACGGTTTCGACCGATTACACAACATCGGATAAGCTGTATTTTGAACCGTTGTGCGTAGAGGATGTTATGAATATTGTTGAATTGGAGAAGCCGGAGGGGGTGATTGCCATTCTCGGCGGTCAGACAGCAATCAATCTGGCGGAGCCTTTGAAGGAATACGGCGTTAAAATCATCGGAACGGATTGTGCCGCAATCGAGAAGGCTGAAAACCGTGATGCATTTGAAAAGCTCCTGCTTCGGC
The DNA here is from genome assembly GCA_002479645.1 of Lachnoclostridium sp. UBA7482. Classification (GTDB taxonomy): domain Bacteria; phylum Bacillota; class Clostridia; order Lachnospirales; family Lachnospiraceae; genus ISDg. The sequence continues at coordinate 43,720 of DLOO01000035.1, forward strand.
TCCGGATTCCGCAGCCGAAGGGCGTTGCGGTTACCAATATTGAGGACGGTGTGCGTGTTGCCTCCGAAATCGGTTATCCGGTTCTGGTTCGTCCGAGTTTCGTTCTCGGCGGTCGTGCCATGCAGATTGTGTCAAAGGAAAGCGATATGCGCCATTATCTGAAAACAGCAGTAGAAGTGGATGCAGATAAGCCGGTTCTTGTTGATAAATACATCCGGGGCAAAGAAGTTGAGGTTGATGCCATCTGTGACGGACAGGACGTTTTTGTGCCCGGTATTATGGAGCTTGTTGAGCGTACCGGTGTACATTCCGGTGATTCCATCAGCGTATATCCGACCTTCAGTATCTCCGAGAAGGTGAAAGGAACCATTCTTCAGTACACGAAGAAGCTTGGTCTCGGCATCGGAATTGTGGGACTTTATAACATTCAGTTCATTGTCGATCATAAGGATGACGTATTTATCATCGAGGTGAATCCTCGTTCCTCAAGAACGGTACCGTTTCTTTCCAAGGCAACCGGCTATCCGCTTGCAGATATTGCGACGAGAGCGATTCTCGGCATCAGCTTAAAAGAGCAGGGTATTTTCTCCCTGTATCAGGAAGAGCGCAGCCGCTGGTGCGTAAAGGCGCCGACCTTCTCCTTTGCAAAGCTGAAGGGGATGGATGCATATCTGTCTCCGGAGATGAAGTCGACCGGTGAAGCCATTGGTTATGATGAGAAACTTCACCGGGCGATGTATAAGGCGTTGATTGCATCGGGTATCAAGCTGCAAAACTACGGAACGGTTATGGTTACGCTTGCAGACGAGGATAAGGAGGAAGCACTCCCTCTGATTCGCCGCTTCTACAATATGGGCTTTAATATTGAGGCAACCATCGGAAGCGCCGATTTTCTAAAGGAGAATGGCATCCGTACCCGTATCAGAAGAAAGCTAAGTGAGGGCAGCGAGGAGATTCTGGATTCCATAAAGGCCGGATATGTCAGCTACGTTATCAACACAAGAGCGATTCTGTCCGGCGTTCATTACGAGGACGGTGCGGCAATCCGCCGCTGTGCGATTGAAAATAATGTCACAATGTTTACGTCTCTGGATACCGTGAAAGTATTGCTTGACGTGCTGGAGGAGCAGACAATTAAGGTAGCAACGATTTTTCCGAATTTAGTAGGAGTCAGGTTGGATGCTCGTTAGAGCGTCCAACCGCACAGGTGGTAGTTTTTTGAAAAAATATAAAAAAAGTGTTGACAAACCGATTTTAATGGTTTATATTGAGCACTGTAAAAAGCAAAGGCGCTTTGGGGAAACCCAAGGTGCCTTTTTTGTTCCAAAGGAAATTCCTTTGAATTTCCTATGAAATAGTAAGGTTACCTTTAGTTGCAGGTATGCGCAACTTGCAAGAGAAAGATACCGAAGGAAGGAGATTTTATTATGAGCATGACAGTACCTCAGATGTACGGGAGTTTGGTTTTCAACGATAAGGTGATGCGTGATAAACTTCCGAAGGATATTTACAAAGCATTACGTAAAACAATTGATAAGAATACACACCTCGAAATTGATGTTGCAAATGCAGTCGCAATCGCAATGAAGGAATGGGCAGTGGAGCATGGTGCAACACATTTCACGCATTGGTTCCAGCCTTTGACCGGATTTACGGCTGAAAAGCACGACAGTTTCATTTCTCCGGTTGGCGACGGCGAGGTTATCATGGAGTTCTCCGGGAAAGAGCTTGTAAAGGGCGAGCCGGATGCTTCGAGCTTCCCGTCCGGCGGTTTGCGGGCGACCTTCGAGGCAAGAGGATATACCGCATGGGACCCTACTTCCCCGGCATTTATTAAGGATGGCACGTTGTACATTCCTACCGCATTCTGTTCCTACAGCGGCGAGGCGCTGGATAAGAAGACGCCGCTTCTTCGTTCCATGGAAGCGTTGAACAGAGAGGCAACCAGGGTTCTTCATGTCTTAGGAAATACCGCAGTACAGAGTGTTACAACAACCGTTGGTCCTGAGCAGGAGTATTTCCTGATTGACAAGGAGGACTTCAAGCTTCGTAAGGATCTGATTTTCACCGGAAGAACCCTTCTTGGTGCAAAGCCCCCGAAGGGACAGGAAATGGAAGATCATTACTTCGGTACCTTGAAGCCCAGAGTTGCTGCCTACATGCATGAGCTTGATGAAGAACTCTGGAAGCTTGGAATTCCCGCTAAGACAAAGCATAACGAGGTTGCACCGGCACAGCATGAGCTGGCACCGGTATTTGATACCACAAACGTTGCGGTCGATCACAACCAGCTGACGATGGAAATGATGAGGAAGGTTGCAGAGAAGCACGGATTTGTATGCCTGCTTCATGAAAAGCCGTTTGACGGAATCAATGGTTCCGGTAAGCATAACAACTGGTCCATGACGACCGATACCGGCGTAAACCTTCTGGACCCCGGTAAGACGCCTGCCGAGAACATTCAGTTCCTGGTATTCCTGATGGCAGTTGTTTCTGCGGTTGATAAATATGCGGATCTGATGAGACTTTCCGTTGCAAGTGCAGGAAACGATCATAGACTTGGTGCAAATGAGGCTCCTCCGGCAATCATTTCCATTTTCCTTGGCGATGAGCTTACCGCAGTACTGGATTCCATTGAGAAGGACGCCTTCTTTGGTAAGCAGGAAAAGGTAACCATGGAGACCGGCGCTACCGTACTTCCTCACTTTGCAAAGGATACGACAGACCGAAACAGAACGTCGCCGTTCGCGTTTACCGGCAACAAATTCGAGTTCCGTTCTCTTGGTTCTTCCCTTTCTGTTGCAGGTCCTAACATCGTATTGAACACAGCAGTTGCCGAGACCTTGAGTGAGATTTATGAGGAACTTAAGGATGTTCCGGCTGAGAAAATGGCGGAAACCGTACGTGAGCTTCTTAAGAAGGCAATCTTGGAGCATAAGAGAGTTATCTTCAATGGGAACGGATATACCGACGAGTGGGTTGCAGAAGCCGAAAAGAGAGGTCTTTACAACTATAAGTCCACTCCGGATGTACTTCCTGTATTTGTTGCAGATAAGAACGTTGATCTCTTTACAAAGCATCACATCTACACCGAGAGCGAGATTAAGTCCAGATACGAAATCCTGCTTGAAAACTACAGCAAGACCATTCATATCGAGGCTCAGACGATGGTTGATATGGTTAATCGGCAGTTCTTACCGGCACTGATGGAAACGATGGACAGAGCAGCTTCCTTGGTTGCTAAGAAGCAGCAGATTTCCGCAGCAATCAGCTGCAAGGCTGAGCTTGCCCGGATTGAAAAGCTTTCCGCACAGTATGACGGTATCTATGAGGCAGTTGAAAAGCTTGCAGCAGATATCAGGATTGCTGAGGGTATGAGCGATGAACTTGGACTTGCAAAATTCTACCAGGCAACCATTCTTTCCGATATGGCAGAAGTAAGAGTGATTGCAGACGAAGCAGAAGCAGTGATTCCGGAAGATATTCTTCCTTATCCGAGCTACGCTAAGATGCTGTTCTACGTATAGGATATTTTATAACGCAAAGGCGCGTTTCCCCTCCAAGGGGGAACGTGCCTTTTTCTTCCGTAAAAATCAATGAAAAAGGAGCTTCCTGTATAATTCAAGCTTCGGTGTTACTGAACTCCAGCG
>DLOO01000064.1 GCA_002479645.1 Lachnoclostridium sp. UBA7482
AGGATGGCATTCGGCAGGGAATAGAGCAAGGCATGGAACGGGGCATCAAGACCGGAATTGAGCGTGGCATGGAACAAACACTATTTTCCCTGACTCAGAAGAAGCTTCAAAAAGGAAAAACCATCGCTCAGATAGCAGACGAATTGGAGGTAGAACCTGCGGAGATTGAAAGGATTCTCAGAGAGCATCATGCGGAATAATATTTGAGGTTAAAAAAGGCGAGCGAAAAAATCCATTTTCGCTCGCCTTCTCATATATTTCGTCCTTTTAAGGAATAAAGGCATTCGTCCCTTTTAAGGAATAAAGGCGTTCGCCTGATTGTCAAAAGCGCTCACTCACTTCGTTCGTTTCGTCCTTTTGACCTTAACGAATAAAGGCATTCACCTTTATTCCTTAAATGTCATACTTACTCAGGATTTCACTGGGGGTTTTGCGGAGCAGGAGTCTTGCAGGCAGGGTTCCGAACAGAACGGTAAGACCGTAAATCAGAACCAGTACAAGCACTGCCAACCACCATGGATAATAAAAGAACTGGGACATAAGCGCACTTCCTGCCAGTTTTCTAACCAGCCAAGTGGCTCCTGCATATCCGATAGTCAATGTGCAGGTTGCAAGTATAATCGACTCCATCATAAAACGGAAGGTGATGTTCCTCTTCGACACGCCAATGGCACGGTAGATGCCGATTTCCTTCACGCGGTTCATCAGTGCGGAACGCATGATGAAGAAAATGCAGAGGCAGATAATTCCAAGCACGATAAGCAGTGTTGTACTGCTGCCAAGAAGGTCAACATGGGCGTCCTGCTTTTTCTTCTCATAAACCGCCTCCGGAGTAATCAGTTTATCATATGCATTGGAAAGGTATTCCCTGGTTGCTTCAATATCGTCAGAACCAATCATCAGGTAGTACTCGTAGTAAGAGTAGGCGTCCTCCCCGTTGTCGTATTCAAAGGTATAATACGCATAGTCTCCCACATCACCATTGCCGACCTGGTAACTGAGTTTCAGATAATCCTGATCATTCATAATAACCTTGCGCGTACCGAATCTTTTCAGATATTCCTGATAGCTCTCGCTATAATCACTACGAAGCTGTTCCTGAATCCGAGAGAGATATTTGACTTCAACCTCATCAGCCCGTTCCGCCATAAATTCATTTAACTCTTCCGCCGAAGGATACCTCGCATTTTCTGCGTAATATACTATTGCAAGGTAAATCTCCTCCGGAGTCAATGCATTTTCATAGACGACAAAAGGAAAAGTAGACACTACTTTGTCACGAATCTCCACATAAAGATACTCATCCAGACTGGGGTTATTCATCTGACTGCAATAATCGTAAAAATACGGCTGGAACTCATTGAAAACCCACTTAATTGCCACGCTCTTCTCATCGATTTCCGGGTTTTTAGCCCTTGCGTCCGCAAGATAAGCATCGAACGGCAAAAGTGTAACATTACGATTTTTACGGAGCCAGTCATAATACGTAATATCGTCTTCTGCACCCTTTTGATGCACCACCTGATAAGTCTTGCCGAGAACACGAATGTTGGTAACAATGTCGCCGCCAACTACCGCTACCTGACCGGGCTGCAGCGTTCCGTCATAAAGCTCCGTCTTGGAATTCGGCAAAACATTCTCAGCCACATCATAGTATAACTGTCCTAAAATCTGTCTGGTGGCCTCGTACCGGTCCATATAGTAGCATTTGTCTTTACTCTCAACAACACCGACGATTCGCAAATATCCCTCCTCGTCGTATTTCGTTTGAGAAACCAGGCCAATCAAATCCTCATAATCACGAATAAAGCTCACTCCGCTGTTCTCAATCATTTCATCCGCGAGAGCGGTCGTGATTACCATATCCTTTGCTCCGAGGTTTTCGGTTTCTCCGCAAACCGTCTTCAGATCCTTTGCCCAGGCAATATTCTGGATGACGCCGCCGCTGTTCATGGAGCCGGTCACCGCCGTCATGAAATTCGCGCCGCGGAATTCAATGTATTCGTTAAAATCCAAATAGTCATGGCGAATAACGCGCGCGTACTGCAAACCATGCTCTCCCATATGCTCACTGACCGCAGTTCCGTCAGTATAATCGGTCAAAGGAATAAAAAATACATTATCCTTGTGCTCTTCATGCAGTTTAACCAGCTTTCTCAGGCTTACCGATGCAACCGCAACCATGAATACGACAACGCAGGCCGCAAAAATCATACAGAGCCGAAGAAGACGACGCTTCTTTCTGCTTTTCTTTGTAAAATTCTCACGGAATCCCAGCATAATTGCCTCTTTGAATCCGAAAAGCTTTCCGTAATCCTTGCCCTCAACCGGCGGAATCGGAATCATTGCCTCCTCACCGGCAACTTTTTGCTTCTGCTTCTCCTGAAAACTGCCGGGAAGCAGCTTCACCTCGCTGCCCTCGTCGAGAATCTTCACCTCGGGTGTATCGCATTTGAGGTAAATTCTGCCTTCTACAGAGACAAGCCGCAGCTTCACCGGCGTCTGCAATTCACCAAAACACTCCAGCTCCACACCGGGCAGTTCGTGGCTTTCCTGAGAAAGTTCCCCGAGATATACGTGATTTTTGTTGCGGCCGACGCCGCCGGTTGAGGGCAAGGATTACGGAAAGCTTTTCGGATTCAAAGAGGCAATTATGCTGGGATTCCGTGAGAAT
>DLOO01000043.1 GCA_002479645.1 Lachnoclostridium sp. UBA7482
GCAATGTAAAAAAAGACGAGGGACATCAAGCCCTCGTCTTTTTTTACATTGCTGCGGTTATTTTTTCTTCCGAATGGAACAGTAGATTCCGCCGGCCGCAAAGGTAAGCAGCGCATAAATCATGGAGATGACTGCGGCGGGAATTGTCATTTTATACTGCGGTTTCTTTACGCCGAAATAAATCAGCTGGAAATAAATACATTCCAGAATGAAGCATCCGAAGAAGAACAGCAGGAAATTATGCAGCAGGAATTTGCCTTTCTTTCGATAACCGTCAAATTGCAGGTAGAAAAAGCAGTCGGCAAGAATGACGATACCCGGAATCGTCAGGAGCATGTTCATAAACAGGGCGTCATCCTGCGGATTGGCGGGATTGCTTTCCTTGTAGAGAAGGCCTAACAGCGTAATACCGACGCCGATTAAAAACAGAACCGCAAGAAAAATCCATGCGCCCGGATTCAATTTTTTTATCTTTTCTTTCATTGTGACTTATCCTCTCATAGTGCCGCAAAATCAATTACGGATTTATAATATCCGATGGGCCGTAGATATAAGCGTTGGACTCGCGGAGCATTCCGTCGTCTCCCATCGGCATGCCGACGACAATGTGATCGCCCTCCGTCAAATCGATGTCGGGAAGGAATACACGGTTTTCATCCAGGTACAGCGTGCTCTTATAGCGTTTTCCGTTAATATAAATATCGGTATACGGAGAGAAATTCTGTCCGACAACCGTCAGGTAGGAAGTATCCGCGTTCGCATCGTAAATAACCTCAAGCTTGTCAATGGAGACGCCGTGGAAACCATACACAATATCGGTCGGAGCGTAAGGATTGACTCCGTTAAAGCAGTACATCTCGCCGTAAAGCATATCGTAGGAGAGCAAATGAAGCTCTTCCAGATATTCCTCGGCAGGCTCTTCTGTATTTGGGAGGAAATGCTGGTGAAGCTTGGTAACCAGACCTTCGTTGTAGCCCAGACGTCCCAATACATAAGCGCCGAGCTGATAGGAATGAAGGGTTCTGTGCTCGGCCGGCATATCGAAATTGCTCCACATAACATATTCGGTCTGCAAAAGCTCGCCTGCGGTCAAATCCTCCTTCGTGAAGTTAAAGCCCGGAAGGTGATCCCCGTAGAGGACGAGAACCGTAGGCTCATCCCAACCGGCCAGATAATCGGTCAGCTGTTTGATAAAAGCATCCATTTCATTGAGCTGGGAAATATAATATTTCAGACCGTAAATGGTGTTGTCACTATATGCCTGATTGACATCCGTTAACTCAATGGTGTTGGAGAGAATGTCCTCATCGGGATAGCCGCCGTGTCCCTGAACGGAAACGGTAAATACCAGATCCTGCTGCGGGGTGGATTCGAGGGCGGTCAGAATCTCCTTGTAGAGAACCTTATCCCTTGCCCAGTTTAATTCATTTCTTTCGACATCTTTCATTAACTCCACAGAGTCAAAATCATCAAAACCGAGGTTGCGGTATACGATGTGGCGTCCGTAGAAGGTTGCGGTATTGTTATGAATCGCATGTGCACCGTAACCCAAAGCCTTTAAGTTATATGCAAGGCTTTCGCAGGTATGCGTCTTCAAAATGGTCTTGTAAGGATACTCGCCGGTACCAAAATCGAGCATATTCATTCCGGTCAGAATCTCAAATTCGGTATTGGCCGTTCCGGCGCTGATACTGGGAACGGTAAGGAAACCGGAGGTATAATTCTTCATCAACGACGTGAAGGTAGGAATCGGATCGGTCTCAAATTCGATTCCGTTGATTCGCTTGGGATCAAAGAACGATTCCAGCTGAATAAAAATGATATTGGGCTTCCGGTTGATGTTGGGAAGCGGGGGCGTTGCCGAAGGAGCGGTAACTAACGGGGAAATTACGTTGACAACTTTCTCCGGGGAGTAATCGGCAGGCTTATCAATCCCCTTGTCGACCACGCTGCAGGCAAAGCAGTACGGAAGACCGTAGTCGTGGTAGGCGTCGGCAATGTTCGGGAATGATTTTGCCATAATGCCGGTACGGATGCCCAGACGCGCTACTAGAAAACCGCCCAGCATCAAAGCGATGCATAGAGGTACAACACGCTTATATCGGATATGCTCCCGCTTCTTCGGCAATTTGAAAAATGCAATAATAACGCCGAGAATCGCAGCAATAATCAATGCAGCCAGAAGGGTAATCTGGACAACGGTATAGTAGTGAAATACAACGTCAATCGCATCCTGAATCATGTGAAAATCGTTGGCATTGAACGGTGTGACACGGTTATGCAAAAGAATGAAATCCGTAACACCGATGGCAATCCAGATGACGGAGGCCAGCAGATAGAAGAAGGTTCGTCTTCTTGACAGGATGGCCGGCGCGACAATGATAGAGACGATAAATGTATTTACCAGGAAAATCAACGGGCTGGTAAACATATAAGCGATTGCCTTCCACAAAGAAAACCGGGAAAAACTCTCAACGGTAATATTCAGCAGCAGCGAGAGAACATAAACCTGCGCAGCGCTGTAGCTTAAAAACCTGGAGTGAATCACATTGTTCAGGATTCTTCCGGCTCGGGCAAATGCATGTTCAATTTTGCTTATACGACCGCCGGACGCGGAATCTGCCGGGTGCGGCGCTGCCGGTGCAGTCGCTTTTTT
>DLOO01000073.1:0-10784 GCA_002479645.1 Lachnoclostridium sp. UBA7482
TGGAACGGCAGAATGAAAGCCTGTCGGGGTGTGGGAGCATCACTTTCTGATAATGAAATTACAAAATGGGAAAGAGAGCATAAAGCTTTACTGGAACAGATTGCTCCCAAGGAGTTTGATGTTCTGCATTATGCAGCATTCGTTGTATTGAAAAAGAAAGGATAATATGAACTATTTTATCAGAAAAATGAAAGTATCGGAATATTCGCTTTTGAATGCTTTTCTTTATCAGGCAATTTTTATTCCCGAGGGAGTAGAACCGCCGCCTTATGAGATTATTTATCAGCCGGAATTGCAGATCTATACGCAGGACTTCGGAAAATCTGAACATGACAGAGCATTTGCCGCTGTCTGTGATGAAAAGATTATCGGAGCGGTATGGGTGCGTATCATGGACGACTACGGACATATAGATGATGCAACACCGTCCTTTGCAATCTCACTCTATCCTGAATACCGAGGTCAGGGCATCGGAACAGAGCTTATGAAAACGATGCTTTCTGAATTGGAAAAACAAGGCTATCAGCAGGCTTCCTTGTCCGTACAAAAAGCCAATTATGCAGAGAGAATGTACCGAAAACTCGGCTTCCATGTGATAGACGAAAATGACGAGGAGTATATCATGGTATACAAGTTCAAATCTTTGATTGTGATGGAGTAACGGTTACAATCATTTTCCCTTGAATTCCCTATGGAAAAAACAAACCGCTATGGATGTGCATGCTTTATTTTGTCAGTTTCTTCGCGTAATCCACAGTATAATAGTGATTTCCGACATAGGCTGCTCCGAGCTTCAGAGCTTCCATGGCGTCTCCGAGCTTGTTATAGGAGCAGGGAATTGCCTTGATACCGGCATCCATGCAGACTTTTGCGGTGTCTTTGTGCCACAAGCCTTCGCGCATGGTGAGGAACGGAACCTTGTGGGAAATGCAATATTCCGCCGCCGCCCGTGCTTTCTCAGCCTGCTTGCCGGGAGCGGTTTCCTTCGTGGTAAAATGGTACGCAAGCTGTGCGTTGAGATTCAGCGTCTGGGCATATTCAACGGATGCCCGCGTCTCAAGACGCAGGATAAAATTCTCCCTGCGGAACCTCGGATTGGCAAGCAGCGGAGCCATTTGCTCTAAGATGCACGCAAGTCCTTCTTCGTCCGGCTTGCCGATGTAGCAAAGCAGAGTAAAATCCTCCTGCAAATCGGCAGTAAGCATTTCCTGAATCAGCATTTGAAAAGTCATTGGGGTAAACCGATTGTAGTAGGTGTGGTCGAGAAATTCCTCGGCTGTAATCGGTTGAACCGGTTCCTCACCGGTTACCGGCAAATTCAGCAAATGATACAGATCTTTCCCAAAACTCTGCGTGCACATTAGAATCCTGTCGCTTGTAAGACGCAGACTGACCGTAAAGTTGCGGTAGCCTTCGGCAAGAGAGTAGTAAAACGCTTCCCGGGAGTTGGTGGATTTGTAACGTACATAAGGGGTTCCCAGGTTGGCTGCCATCAGGCGATCGTAGGCTGATTTACGAGTCTCGAATGTGTTTTTGACAGCGTATTGCTTTAGAAAATGCCAAAGCGGCTTCTTCATCTGACGGCGTTTCCGGAAGGAAGGGCCGGTTTTTCTTTTATCTCTCAGCGCAGCTTTGAAAACATCGAAAACACGATTTGCAGTCATATCCTCCGGCTCGACGAAACGCTCCGGAAATCCAATCTTGTTGCCCCAGAACCGAAGTTTCTGATTCCAGACAAAGCCAACGCTCGGTACGCCAAGTGTATAGGCAATGATATTGGAATGCATTCGTGCACCGATGACGCCGCGGAAATTCGCAATCATCCGCACCAGGTCGGCACCGTCAAAAGGAGCGGGCAGCTTCTCGCCGTGTCCGACATAGGCAAGCACATCCTTACAAAAGCGTTCGTCATAAGTGTCGCCGTTGGTGAAAAGCACCCAGCGGTATCCGGCAGCTTCGAGCATGTGAATCAGATCCTTCCAAAAGTCCAACAGAAATGCCCGGTCGATTTCGGGGTGACCGTAGTCCGGGAACAGCATGTCCCGGGCGATACCCAGACCGATGACTTCGTTCCGGCGGGCGTCGAGCTTCTTCGGAAGAATTTGCTTATAAGTGAAGCGGGACCAGATGGCTACATCATATACGCTGTGCAGGGCAATGTCCGGATTGGAAATGTAATCCCTGCGGAGCGTGTCCATATCGTCGCGGACATTGATGCCCTTGACGCAGGGCAGATTCAGTGCGTCGCGCATCTCCACACTGTCCGGATGGTCTTCGTAGAATCGCTCTACCCCGATACCGTTCAGAAATACGGGGATGTTGTGCGTATTTGCTTCGCGAATAATCTCCGGAATGTAGAGACAGAATTTTTCGTTCGTAACCTTGAGGATGCCGCCGGCAAAAACGACCGCATCGCAAAAAGCAATCTGTGCAAGGTCACGGGTGGCAATGTTATAGCAGAAAATCTCACAGGGACGGTGAAAATGCTTCATGGCGCGTTCCATCAGATATCGGTTATTATCCGCAATGACGGTATCGCCGAGGTTCATATTGGTTGTCGACACTAGTAGAATCTTGATTTTACTGCTTACGGCCATGGTTTTGCCCCTTTCGGTGATTGGTTGGTTTGGAAATAACAGGCCTGTCCGCGAGGAAAATGCGCGGTTCCCGGAAAAGGCGGAGCAGGTGCAGCGTTACGCGAATGCCTAAACGATGATTCCGCCGCCGATAACAATGTCTCGNNCCGCCGATAACAATGTCTCCATCGTATAGAACGACAGCCTGTCCGGAAGCAACGGCACGCTGTGGCTCGTCGAAATCAAGCGCAAAGCGGTCGGCGCCGATGGGGCGGATGGTTGCCCACTGCTCAGTCTGCTGGTAGCGGATGCGTGCCTTGGCGCGGAATTCCTTCGGCGGTTCGTCAAATGCAATCCAGTTCACGTCTTCTGCCTCGAGATGGCAGGAGAACAGATCCTCGCTGCGTCCGAGAATAATTTGATTGTTAGCAACATCCTTACGGCATACGTAGTGCGGGGCAGGCAGTGCCAGCCCAAGCCCCTTACGCTGACCGATGGTATAATGAATAATTCCCTTGTGGGTTCCCATGTGCTCACCGTTCATGCCGACAAATTCGCCCTCCGGGTAGGTTCTGCCGGAGAATCGGCAGATGGCAGCCGCATAGNNNAGATATCCTGACTGTCATGCTTTTTGGCGTTGATAAAACCCTGCTCTTCGGCAATTACACGAATCTCGTCCTTGCTGAAGTCGCCAAGCGGAAAACGGGTGTGAGCGAGCTGATACTGCGTCAGGGAGTACAGAACATAACTCTGATCCTTTGCGGGATTTACCGCTTTCAGGAGCAGATAACGACCATCCTTACAGATAATTCGCGCATAATGACCGGTAACGACGGCATCGCAGCCCAAAAGCTCGGCTTTTTTCAAAAGCGCATCGAATTTGAGATAGCGATTGCAGGCGATACAGGGGTTGGGAGTGCCCCCGCGTTCGTAGGTTTCTACAAATCGGTTAATGACCTCCCTGCGAAAATCAGCCTTGAAATTCATGACATAATACGGCATGGAAAGGCGGCTGGCTACGGCGCGGGCATCTTCGACGTCCGATAACGAACCGCAGCTTTTTTCAGCGGAAATACCGGCATCTTCGTTCTCGAACAGGCGCATGGTGCCGCCGATGCAGGTATGTCCCGCTGCGGTCATCAGATAAGCGGCTACACTTGAATCCACGCCGCCGCTCATAGCAATCAGTAATTTTTCTTTCCTGTCGTTCATATATTCTCCCCTGTTTTGAGCCTTTGCTGTCTCGCCGCGTATCCGTATTTGCGGGAAAGCTCCCTGTTGGTAAGACAGTAATAATCAGATTTCATGGAACAGGCATGATTTCGATCATGCACGCAAACACTTTGTCACAAAATCTTGGGCAGCAACAACATCAATGCTTTTATCAAAATTAAAGACGATTTCTTCAAGCGATCTTCCGTCGTACTGTGTGACACCACTGGAATTGCGGCCTGCCCAATGCTTGATAATTCTTGTACCGGACAAAAGCTGTTGATTATACATGGAGCACAGGCGTGTGCTAATGCGTCTGTTTTCGTCGATTGCCACCACATAAATCAGATATACACTTTTTTCTTCGGAAAGGAAGGCAAGCAACTTATCAATATTATAACCTTTCGGGTTGCTTGACAAAAACAGAATCTTTGTCTTGATATCTGTCTCTGTGAGATAATGTTCGAACTTTCTTTCATAATCACCCAATTCGTCTGCCGTAAATATTTCGGGAAGGGGGGCGGTTGGTTCTCAAACAACGAATCAGCGTATCTTTCAAATCGTCCTCAGCCGTAATCAAATATTCGATAATTCGACCACGCAAATTAACATTATCAATAAATGCAGCGATTGCTATTTCGGATTCCACGGCTCTTACCCGTCTGTTCAAATCATCATTCAGAACATTGTACTCATGCGATGCCAAGAAAGAAATCGCCCTGTCTACTGAATCACGAATGCAGTCAACCTGAGACTCGGTGGGAAGAAATTTTCTTCCTGTCGGAGAAATGTTATTTGTTGCCTCTACCAAACGCTCAAGGTTTTCTTCAAAGGTGTAGTTTTCATGTGAAGTAAATAGAAATTCAAAATTTCCGGGCGCATTCACTACGCCCTCAAAAGAACGCATAATATCGCTTCCGTTGAAGCTACCCTTGATATTGTCGCACCGCAATTCTTGAGAAGAATGGCTAACCTTACGCAAAAAGGTTGTGTTGGAAATCATTAAATAATTCCTTTCCGGTGTTACAAGACACACAAAGAAAGGGATATTATCGTACCTATGTAGGGCTGAAAGAGAAAGAACGGTATTGGAGAAACTCGCCGAAGCTGCTTTGCAAAACCTGATTGCAAACCAATCTCCGTAAAATACGCTCCTGTCTTTCACAAGGTTAAAATGCTGTTGTACCTGAGTTGACAAAGAAGCTTTGTCGGCAATACCATCTCTATCGGAAATAAACTCGACTAAATGCTCAATTAGTTCTCGGTTGTACATTTTCTGAATCCTCCCCGTAATCAAAAAGAGTTCTCTGTTCGTCTACTATAAGTTCTGCGCCAACTGCCTTTTTAGTCGGTTTTCTACCACGCTTTCCCAGGGTCTTGGGGACTTTATTTGCTTTAGATTTCTGCTCAGACAATGAGTTGCGCTCCCAAAATACGCCATTCACATAGCCTTGGATTTCAGCATCATCCTCAGCCATAGCAAGTCTTTGTTCTGCCCATACGCAATACTGTGCTTCTACTTCAATCCCGAAATAATGTCGATTTAGTTTTTTTGCAACAACACTTGTGGTTCCCGAACCCAAAAACGGATCGAACACAACATCCCCCTCAGAAGATGATGCAAGCATAATTTTTGCAATCAGCTTCTCGGATTTTTGTGTAGGGTGCGCCGTATTCTCTGCCATTGACCAAAAAGGAATGGTAATATCATCCCAGAAGTTGGATGGACAAGTATCTCTATAATTTCCGTTTTCAGACTCTGTCCAATCCTTCGGTTTGCCATCGACACGGTAGGGGGCAATGACCTTTTTTCTGATTCTTACAGCATCGAGATGAAAGGTGAAGTCATTGCTGTTGGTAGCAAACCAAATATCCTCCATGCCGTTTTTCCAATTCGCTTTTGCACCTCGTCCCTTTTCACGCTGCCATGTGATGCGGTTTCTCACATAAAAAAACTCACCTAATACTCTGCCAATAATCAGACTTGTTTCCCAATCACAGCAAACATATATTGAACCGGTGTCTTTCAGCAACGGCTTGACTGCACTCAACCATCGCCTCGTGTAATCCTCATAGTCTGCATTTTTCTTCTTGGAAAAAGTTGTGCCGTTAAATGATTTTGTCAGATTGTATGGGGGGTCGGCAATGATTAAATCAACGCTGTTAGGAAGCAACAATGGACAAACAGTAAGCGTATCGCCGAGTATCGTCTTGTCCAATATACTATCAAGCGAATTCTGCTGTTCAGTGACGGAAATACAGCGGTTCAAGTATATTGCCCCTTCGTTTATAGGGGTATCTATTGTTTTATTTCTTCTTGCTTTTTCACTTGTCATAATAATGCTCCTTGAATTGCTTCACTATTATTCTTCATTTATTGATTTGGTGGTTAACCACGCATTTTCTATAATTGCATAGTCTAATTCATTATCGCTGCAAAAGGTCTTTATCGACTTCATTGCTTTCATATTTGGTTTAGCCTTATTTAACTCCCAACGATTGACGGTCGAAAGAGCGACATTAAGTGTCTGTGCAAAATCCTGCTGAGTGAAAAAAGCCTTTTGTCTTGCTGTTCGTATAGCTTTACCTAAAGTCATTTGGCAACCTCCTCGCATGTATTAATCATAATTATAGCATAAATTAGGCGTTTTGTCAATCGAAAGACAGTAAATTCAAATTACTGTCTTATCAGCACTTACCTAAAGGGGAAGCATTTTTTGTAAAAACGGGAATATATTTACGTATCATATCAAGAGGGAAGAGACGTGAAAATTCAATTATACAGACAACCCCATCACACATTTTTGGCACTGCTGCTTATGGGGGCAGCGGTGTTTTTTGTTGCCCGGAATGTGCATTTTGAAGCGCGGCCGGAGGAGGGCGCCAAAGTGGTGGAGTGGCACAGCGAAGAGGAACTGCGGCTTCTGGTTGATATTGAAAATGGGCGCTTCTTTGAGGACCGCGAACCGCAGGAATCTTATCCGGCGCTGTTTTCGTCCGGACATGAAGTGAAAGAATTGCCGGAAGGGAGCAAGGTCTGTTACCTGACCTTTGACGACGGACCCAGCGAAAACACGCCGGAGATACTTCAAATCCTAAAAGAGTACGATGCACATGCTACTTTTTTTCTGATTGGGGAAAATATCACCGGGGAGACCGCGCCCTATGTACGGCAAATTCTTGCCGAGGGTCATGCGATAGGCCTCCATGCAAATGTGCATAAATACAAGAAACTGTATCGGGATATCGATAGCTTTCTGGCGGATTATGAGACGCTCTACATCCGATTGAAGGATGAATTCGGCGTCGAAACAGCCCTGTTTCGGTTCCCCGGCGGCAGTGCCTGTACGTATCTGCACGGGCAGGGCAAGGCATTTATCAGCCAGATGCGCCACCGGGGATTTACCTGTTATGACTGGAACGTGAGCGGCGAGGATGCGGTCGGAAAGCCCACAGTCAGCTCCATAAAGAAAAATGTATTTCGCAATGTGTTTCGTTACAAAACGCCGGTAGTACTGCTGCATGATTCGGCACAGACGTCCGACACGGTAACAGCACTGCCGGACATTCTTAAGCGCATTGCGGGAGAAGGCTACACATTCCAGTCTCTCGCCGAAGCAGACGAGTACATCTTTCCGAAGAACAGATAGCTATCGGTTTGCGAAGTGCGTCGAGCCTCTAGTTATACTCTGCAATCCGGGTAATTGCCACATAGATGGCGGAAATCTTATACCAGGTAGCCTGATCCACCTGACCGGTGACGGGCAAATCGAATTTTTCCTGAAATGCCCGCACGCTGGCGGTTGTCTGCGGCCCGTAGATACCGTCTGCCGCGAGTCCGGGGATGGAGTAATAGACGTCGGCGATTGCTGCAAGCTGTTCCTGAATTTGCCGAACCTCATCGCCGCTGCTGCCATTGCTCAGGGTGTAGCCGGGGAAGGAAACCGGAACGCCGCTGACGAGGTTGGTCTCGTTGACGTAGAGGGTGGAACCGTAAAAGGAACGGAGAATTTCCGGAGCCGTAAGTCCCTGGTCGCCGAGAGTCTTGCTTCCCCACTGGCTCATAAGACCGGGGCAGGTTACCCGCTTCCCGTCGCAGTACTGTGTCAGAATCGGCTGCTTGATATTGGGACGTGACAGAAAGAAGTTAAATACTTCGTCAACGACCTGATCGATGGTATCGAAGATATTTCGCTCGGGCATCCATTTGTGGTCATACGCAGTCGAGGAAGTAATCGTAAAGTTATAGCCGCGGGAGCGGTACCACTCCGTATAAACCCGATTCAGCGTAAAGGATTGGATTGCCAGGATATTTGCGATAATTGTCTGTCGCGGCCAGGTGGCATAAATCTCACTGCTTGCCACATTTTTTATATAATCACGGTAAGGGACATAATAATCTGCGGCGGAGCTGTCCTGCGGGACGCCGTTATGTACGACGATATACTCGGGAATCACGACATTGGGGAGAACGATTTCCCCGGATTCCTGCATCGGCTTTACTTCGTCCTCAAAGATTTTCGGCGGGTACTCGCCGTAGAGCGTATTGGGGCCGATGACAAAGGTTTGTGCCGAACCCGGCTCGGTGGTAGATGCAGGCAGAAGTGTAATGTTCTGAATGGCGGTCACATCCGGCAGAAGCTGCGCACTGTTGATAATGACCGTTTCATAACCCGGGGCAGTGATGGTCAGAGTGTATTCGGAATAGGGGCGGGGGGCGCTCGGCTCCATACTGTATTCGAGCGGCGGGGCAGGAAGATCTTCAAAGGTTGCATGCCCCTCGCGGTCGGTTGTCAGCTCCTCGAGGACGCCCTCGGGGTCTCCGGTGTAGTTAATATCAATGGTTGCATCCTCAATCGGGCGATTGCCGGATGCCGTTGTTACGTTGAGTTGCAGGTTTCCGGTGGATGCTGCACCATTTTCTGCCATTACAGGCAGCTGTGAATAAGGGAGTGCCATATAATTCCTCATATATTTGTGGGTAATTTATCTTATGCAAACGAGGGAAAACTTGTGCAAATACTTGTTTTATGCCGTCAGTTGTGGTAAAATCTCACTAATTATCGGCATTTTTTAACCCGAATACAAAAAAGACAAAGGATGGGTAACGCAATGAAGAAAATGGAAGACTATGTAAGAACCATTCCGGATTTTCCGGAGCCGGGGATTATGTTCCGGGATGTCACCACGGTGATACAGGATGCAGACGGATTGCAGATGGCGATTGATTCCATGATTGACTTAATCGGAGACACAGAATACGATGCAGTTGTCGGTGCGGAATCCAGAGGATTTATCTTCGGAGCGCCCATTGCTTATCGTGAGCATAAAGGCTTTGTACTTGCAAGAAAGAAGGGCAAGCTTCCCTGTGAGACGATTGAAGAAAGCTATGCGCTTGAGTACGGCACCGCAACGGTTGAGATGCATGCAGATGCCATCAAACCCGGTCAGAAGGTTGTTATTGTCGATGACCTGATTGCTACCGGCGGCACCATTGAGGCCATTGCGCATCTTGTAGAGCGTCTCGGCGGAGAGGTTGTGAAGATCGTATTTCTGATGGAATTAGAGGGGCTTCAGGGACGTAAGAAGCTTGAAAAGTATGATGTAGCTTCGGTTATTACATACCCGGGCAAATAATTGCCCCGGTGTGTAATGTGCATATCCCGGCAATCATTTGTCTGGATATGTATATATAGTACGTACTTTTGGAAGAAAGGAGCGATTCGAGATGGAAGAAAAGAATTTGACTACGCCGGATGTTAAGATTTCCCCGGCAAAGGACGCCCCAATCGGTCTGGTGCGTGAATTTTTAGACCCGGATGAGATGTATGCAAAGCTCGAAGAAAGCATTCGCAAATATCGTCCCAATACGGATCTCTCCACCATTAAGAAGGCATACCTGCTTGCACGCGAAGCGCATAAGGAACAGAAGAGAAAAAGCGGGGAGCCGTATATCAACCATCCTCTTGCGGTCGCCATTATCCTGGCAGACCTTGAGATGGATAAGGAAACTATCATTGCAGGACTTCTGCATGATGTCATTGAAGACACAGACGTCGGTGAGGAAAAAGTGACGGAACTGTTTGGCGCGGAGGTTACCCTGCTTGTTGACGGCGTAACTAAGCTGACCAAGATAAATTATTCTCAGGACAAGTTGGAGGTTCAGGCGGAGAACCTGCGTAAGATGTTTATTGCCATGGCAAAGGATATCCGCGTAGTCGTAATCAAGCTGGCAGACCGCCTGCACAACATGCGTACCATGCAGTACCAGACTCCGAATAAGCAGGTTGAAAAGTCCCGCGAAACCATGGATATTTATTCGCCGCTTGCACAGCGTCTCGGTATCAGCATGATTAAGACCGAGATGGACGACCTTGCACTCCGTTTCCTCGAACCTGACGTATACAGGAAGCTTGCCGACGATATTAAAGCAAACCGTTATGAGCGGGAGGCATTTATCCGCCGCATTATCGGTGAGGTGGAGGTTCAGCTTAAGGAAGCCGGCATCTCGGCAACAATCGACGGGCGTGCAAAGCATTTCTTCAGTATTTACCGTAAGATGGTCAACCAGCATAAGACGTTAGACCAGATCTACGATTTGTTTGCGGTTCGAATCATTGTTGATTCCCTGAAGGACTGCTATGCGGCACTGGGCGTCATCCACGAGATGTATAAGCCGATTCCGGGACGCTTCAAGGATTATATCGCCATGCCGAAGCCCAATATGTACCAGTCCCTGCACACGACTTTGATTGGTCCTGACGGTACGCCGTTCGAGATTCAGATTCGTACCGTAGAGATGCACCGTACCGCAGAGTTCGGTATTGCTGCCCATTGGAAATACAAGGAGGCTCAGAACGGCATCCACACTTCCGTGAATGAGGAGCAGAAGCTAGCATGGCTTCGTGAGATTCTTGACTGGCAGCGTGAGATGTCGGATAACAAGGAGTTCCTGAACTCCCTGAAAAATGACTTAATCCTTGAAGCGTCCCGGAA
>DLOO01000073.1:10817-12917 GCA_002479645.1 Lachnoclostridium sp. UBA7482
CCTGTGGATTTTGCGTACAGTATTCACAGCGCGGTCGGCAATAAGATGATTGGCGCACGCGTTAACGGTCGTCTCGTAACCATCGATTATGAGATTCAGAACGGCGACCGGATTGAAATTATTACCTCTGCGAATTCCAAAGGGCCAAGCCGTGACTGGCTGAAGATTGTCAAATCCACACAGGCCAAATCAAAGATTTCGCAGTGGTTTAAGGCTGAGCTGAAGGAGGATAACATTCTTCGCGGAAAGTCCCTGCTGCTTGCCAGCGCTAAGGCTAAGGGTGTGAATCTTGCCGACTATCTGAAGCCCGAATATCAGGAAGTCTGCATGCGCAAATACGGCTTTCGTGATTGGGATTCCCTGCTTGCCGCCGTTGGTCACGGCAGCCTGAAGGAGGGTCAGGTAGTAAACCGGCTTCAGGAAGAATGGAATAAGACTCAGAAGAAGAATATGACCCCGGAAAAGGCCATCGAAGAGGTTCTTTCCGCATCCAGAAACCAGAGCCCGAAGCAGAAGGGCGGTATTCTGGTAAAGGGCGTGGACGATTTGGCGGTGCATTTTTCCAAATGCTGCGCACCCGTGCCGGGAGATGAAATCGTCGGTTTTGTCACCCGCGGACGAGGGATCTCCATCCACCGTACGGACTGCGTCAATATGGTGCATTTGCCGCAGGCGGATAAGGTTCGCCTGATTGAGGCGGAGTGGAGTATCGGGGAGGAAGAGAAGACCGAACGCCTGTACAATGCGGAAATCAAGATTTTTGCAAAGAACAATCCGGGTGTACTGCTGGAGGTTACCCGTATTCTGAGCGAGGATAAGGTTAATATCAATTCGATTATCGCAAGAGCCGGCAAGAACAATATCAGTACCATCGTGGTTTCCTTCGAGATTCGCGGCACATCCCAGCTGACAACGATTGTCAATCGTCTGCGTCAGATAGAAAATGTCGTGGATATCGAGCGTACCACCGGCTGATTTTCGGAGGTGCAGTATGATGAATTTGAAAAAATGCGTGGTTGGCCCTTTGGAGGTCAACTGCTATCTGATTGGTAATCCCGAGACCGAAGAGGCAGTGATTATCGACCCGGGAGCTGATGCGGAAAGCATTAAGGAGGCTTTGCGGGAAGGGAAGATGCATCCGGTTGCGATTCTTCTGACCCACGGACATTTCGATCATGTGGGCGCGGTGAAGAATCTGGTGACGGAATACCACATTCCGGTTTATGCGGGAGAAGCGGAGAAAGAGGTTTTGGAAGACCTTCAGAAGATTCTGCCGGGAGCGTTTTACCGGGCAGAGAAGAAGCGTGATTTATACCTGTTGTCGGTTGATCGTTACCTGACGGATGGTGAACTGCTTGAAATCGGCGGCATGTATATTACCTGCATTGCCACACCGGGACACACCGTTGGCGGGATGTCGTATTTCCTGCCGCTTGAGACCTGCGTTTTCAGCGGAGATACGCTTTTTTTGGAAAATGTAGGCAATACCGCATTTCCGACGGGAGATGAGGAGACGCTTTATCAGTCCATTCGGGAGAAGCTGTATGTGCTTCCCGAGGCGACCCGGGTATTTCCGGGACACGGACCTGCAACAAATATCGAATATGAGAAACGCCATAATATATTTTGCCGTGAGAAGAAAAATTGATATCGCAAGAGCGTTTCGGAATTGAGGAACTATGGAGCGACCAATCGTAGAACTGAATATGTATGGCAAGGATTACGAGCAGGAACTCCGCCCCCTGATTCGTGCGTTCTTAACGGATGCGGAATTTGACGTCAGCCACGAGGATGCGGAAGATGCTTTTATGCGTGTGGTTTTTGAAAAGGAAGAGGCGCCGCTGCTGCTTTCGGCGAACAGTACCTATGATTATTCCTTCTGCATGCTTTTATTGGAGGAGCGGTACCGGATTCGCATTTACCGGCACGGCGAATTGATTCGCGACGCCAAAGCCGACGGGGTAAATCCTGAACGCAGGGCTTACCGCAATCAGGTGGCAAGAGAGGTCTATAAGGCGCTTTCCGAAGCGGAGAAAAAGGGACTTCCATGGGGCATCCTGACCGGGGTTCGTCCGACGAAGCAGGTATACGATGCGCTTG
>DLOO01000073.1:12979-18657 GCA_002479645.1 Lachnoclostridium sp. UBA7482
TGTGAGTCTGACGGTTTCCGAGAGGGAACTGGAGCTTCTGACACAGATGGATTACCAAAACGGCTACAGCATTTACATCGGTATCCCGTTCTGTCCGACGACCTGTCATTATTGCTCGTTTACGTCCTATCCGATTGCTCGGTTCGGCGCGTTTGCGGACGAGTATCTGGATGCGCTTGAGAAGGAGATGCAGTATGCGGGAACCTGTTTCCCGGATAAAACGCTGAGTACCGTGTACATTGGCGGAGGTACCCCGACCGCACTTAATGAGGTACAGCTGGAGCGTTTGCTTACGATGGTGCACCGTTATCTTCCTGTGGAACAGGCGATGGAATTTACGGTAGAAGCCGGACGCCCGGACAGCATCACGGAGGAAAAACTGCGGATTCTGAAAGCGCAGGGGGTTACCCGAATCAGTANNGCTACCGTCAAATCAAGCATCTGATCTCATCGGAAGACAGCACACGGTAGAGCAGATTGTCGAGGCCTTCCATATGGCGAGAGCCTTGGGGCACGACAACATCAATATGGATATTATTATCGGACTTACCGGCGAATGCCCGGAGGATGTAGCCGGAACGCTTGCGGAGATTGGCAGGCTGTCCCCCGATTCACTGACCGTGCACACGCTTGCAAAGAAGCGTGCCGCCAGACTTTCCACGGAGCGTGAACGCTACGAGGGGATGGAAGCGACCGGTGTGTCCGAGATGCTTGATTTGACGGTAGCATTTGCAAAGGAGCAGGAGTATTTGCCTTACTACCTGTACCGTCAGAAGAATATGACCGAAAATTTGGAGAATGTCGGTTATGCCCGATTTGGCAAGGAGGGGCTTTACAACATTCTGATTATGGAGGAAAAGCAGACGATTTTGGCGCTCGGCGCCGGCGGTATGTCGAAGTTTATCTTCCCGGCAGAAAGCCGCATTGAGCGTGTGGAAAATGTGAAGAGCCTGAAGGATTATATCGGACGAATCGACGAGATGATAGAACGTAAGAGGACATTTCTCGAAGGAGCAGTCGGTTTATGGATTTAGAGAGAGAAATTGAGTTAATTAAACGTGCAAGCGCTGATATGCAGGATGAGCAGGATATCGTTGCATTTCTGGATCACGGAACCATAGTCAGTATGTTAGTGGAACGTCTGGCAAGAGAACTCGGCGAACCGGAGGAGTTCTGTCAGGAACTGAAGGTTGCGGGAATGCTTCACGATATCGGAAAGCTTCGTGTTGCATCGAACATTTACGGCAGGGGGGCGGACAGCCTGCATGTATCCCGGATGCGATATGTGCGCATGCATCCGATGCTTGGCATTGACATTTTGCGTGAAGCGGGAAATTATTCCGAGGAATTGATTTCCTATATTGCAAATCACCACGAAAATTATGACGGAACCGGATATCCGAACCATCTGGAGGGCGAGGAGATTCCCTACGGCGCGCGGATTCTGCGAATCTGCGACAGCTTCGCGGCACTGGTATCCAACCGCTCCTACCGGGCGGCATTTTCCGTGGACGCCGCAGTTGATATGATGATTCACGATGTGAGAAACTTTGATATGCGCATCTTTCTTGCATTTCTTTCGGTCGTCCATTCGGACGGTTTTGGGGAAGTGGAGCGGGTAATTGCCAGAGCAAGACGGCATACCCAGTTTGAAAGAAGAAAGAGTGAAACAACATAATGATCAGGAGGATAATAGAGTGAAGAACAAAGTAACGCCCAAGATTCTGCCCGGCTTTTTGGAACTTCTGCCGGAGGATCAGATTCAGTTTAATCAGATGTATCAGACCATTAAGTCGGTATATGAGCGCTTCGGCTTTCTTCCGCAGGATACTCCGATTATCGAGTATTCGGATGTATTGCTTGCAAAGGCAGGCGGTGAGACTGAGAAGCAGATTTATCGTTTCCAGAAGGGGGACAACGACCTTTCACTTCGTTTTGATTTGACTGTGCCGCTTGCACGTTATGTGGCGCAGCACTGTAATGAGCTGGTATTTCCCTTTAAGAGATATCAGATGAACAAGGTATTCCGCGGCGAGCGTCCCCAGAAGGGTCGTTTCAGAGAGTTCTATCAGTGTGATATCGACGTTATCGGCGTCGATTCCCTGGATCTCGTTTTTGATGCGGAAATGCCCGCCGTTATTTACAACGTTTTCAAGGAACTGAATTTCGGTTCCTTTACCATCCGCATGAACAACCGTAAGGTTCTCAATGGTTTCTTCTCCGAGCTTGGTTTTGCGGATTCCATCGGGGATATTCTTCGTACCATCGATAAGCTGGAGAAAATCGGCGAGGAGAAGGTAACCGAGGAGCTTGCTGAATTTGGCGTACAGGAGGATGCTGCAAAGCGTATCCTTGCATTTATCGGCGCCGGGGGAAGCAACGATGAGCTTCTTGCTGCACTTGAGGCACAGGATATTGCCAATGAAACCTATAAGGAAGGTGTGGCAGAGCTTCGCCAGGTTATCAGCTATTTGCGCCGCTTCGGTGTGGAGGAGTCTGCATTTGCCATTGACCTTACGATTGCAAGAGGACTGGATTACTACACCGGAACCGTTTATGAGACGATGTTAAATGATTATCCCAGCATGGGAAGCGTATGCTCCGGCGGTCGTTACGACAACCTGACCGAATACTACACCGACCAGAAGCTTCCGGGAATCGGTATCAGTATCGGACTTACCCGTCTGTACTATCAGCTTAAAGAGAACGGGCTTCTCGGCAATGCACCGAAGAGCCTTACCCGCTGTCTGGTAATTCCGATGGGCGAGGACGCGATGGATGCAGCGCTTGAGGCAGCCGCAGCGCTTCGCGGCGCCGGAATCAACACCGACGTTTACTACCAGAACAAGGGTATGAAGCAGAAGATGAAATACGCAAATCGTCTTGCAATCCCTTACGTTGCCATCATCGGTGAGGATGAGAAGGCAGTCGGCAGCGCCATGGTGAAGAACATGGAGAGCGGCGAGCAGAGTCTGGTAAAAATCGAAGAGATGGCGGCTTACATCGGATAAGCTTATGCACATAACTTCTGCGGGAGCAAAAGCTCCGCGATAGAAGTCAATGATATGAACTTCAGAATAAATTTGGAGGTAACCACAATGACACAATCAAGAACCCATACCTGTAACGCCCTTCGTCTTGCAAATGTCGGCGAGACCGTAACCATCGTGGGCTGGTATGACAACATGCGAAAGGTAAGTAAGAATCTTGGATTCCTTATCCTTCGTGATTTCTACGGTACTACCCAGTGTGTGGTAGAAACCGAGGAAATGATGGAAGCGTTAAATGGTGTGAACAATGAGTCCACCCTTTCTGTTACCGGTGTGGTAAGAGAGCGCTCCAACAAGAACCCCCAGATTGCAACCGGCGACATCGAGGTAGCTCCTACCGAGATTAAGGTTCTGGGCAAATGTATCTATAATGAGCTTCCGTTTGAAATTTCCCGTTCCAAGGAAGCAGACGAGGCAGTTCGTCTGAAGTACCGTTATTTAGACCTGAGAAATCCTGCCGTTAAGGAGAAGATTATTCTCCGCAGCAAGATTGTTGCAGAGTTTCGCCAGAGCATGATTGCTCATGATTTCATGGAGATTACGACTCCGATTCTTACTTGCTCCTCTCCTGAGGGCGCAAGAGACTACCTGGTACCTGCAAGAAATCATCCGGGCAAATTCTATGCGCTTCCGCAGGCTCCCCAGCAGTTCAAGCAGATTCTTATGACTGCCGGATTTGACCGCTATTTCCAGATTGCTCCCTGCTTCCGCGATGAGGATGCAAGAGCAGACCGTTCTCCCGGTGAGTTCTATCAGCTCGATATGGAGATGGCATTTGCCTCCCAGGAAGATGTTTTTGAGGTAATCGAGGATGTTATCCCTCCGATTTTTGCAAAATACGGTATCTATAAGAAGGTAAGTTCCGCGCCGTTTAAGAGAATTTCCTTCAATGATGCGCTTGCTGTTTATGGTTCCGATAAGCCGGATCTTCGGATTGACCTGGTACTGACCGATGCGACCGAGGTTCTTGCAGGCTGTGGCTTCGGACCGTTTGAGGGCAATTCCGTACAGGCAATCGTTGTGGATGGATTTACCGCTACAAGAAAGGTTATTGACAAGATTATGGCTGACTGTGAGATGATTTCCGGTCAGAAGGGCTACTGGTTCAAGCTGGACGAAAACGGCGAATTGGTTGGCGGTATCTCCAAGTTCCTTCAGGAGAACAAGGCAGCGGTTATCGGGAAGCTTGGCTTAAAGCCGGGTGATTTTGTCGGCTTGACCGCAGGTAAGAGACTGACGGCGCTGAAGTCCGCCGGTGTTCTTCGTAAGCTCCTTGGTGAGAATTGCGAGAAGCATAAGAAGAATGACTGCTACGAATTCTGCTGGATTGTTGACTTCCCGATGTATGAGATGGGGGAGGAATCCGGCGAACTCGAGTTCTGCCACAATCCTTTCTCCATGCCGCAGGGTGGTATGGATGCACTGAACAATCAGGACCCTCTTGAGATTATGGCATATCAGTACGATTTGGTATGTAACGGTGTTGAGCTTTCCTCCGGTGCGGTTCGTAACCACGATCCCGAGATTATGGTTCGCGCATTTGATATCGTAGGTTTGAAGGAAGACGATGTGAAGGCAAAATTCCCGGCAATGTACAACGCATTCTGCTACGGTGCTCCGCCGCATGCAGGTGTCGCGCCCGGCGTTGATCGTATGATCATGCTGATTGCAGGAGAAGAGAGCATCCGTGAAATTATCCCGTTCCCGATGAACAAGACGGCACAGGATGTTATGATGGGCGCACCTTCCGCAGTAGATCCAAAGCAGTTGGCGGATGTTCACATTGCCATTGTTGAGGAAGAAAAATAATGCCTTCCCCTGTGATTGTACTGCTGATACTTTCTAATCTGAATTCCTTTACCCTGATGGGGGTAGATAAGCGCCGCGCAATCAGACATGACCGGCGCATCCCGGAACGAACCTTGTTTCTGTCGGCATGTCTGTTCGGCGGACTTGGCTCGGTTCTCGGTATGCGGGCATTTCGACATAAGACGAAACATTGGTATTTTCAGCTTGGTATGCCGTCTATCCTGATTGTCGAGATCGTGATTCTCTGGCTGGTATTTTACCGCTAAATGTAAGTTTTATCCGCGGCTGGNNATGCAGCCATAAAAATTCGCCGGCAATCCGGCAGGAAGAGGTATATTATGAGTGTTGTAAAATCTAATTTTGGTAAGACCAAGGACGGAAAGACCGCAACTCTGTACACTATTGAAAATAAGAACGGAATGAAAGTTTCCTTCTGCGATTACGGTGCTGCAATCGTAAGCATCATCGTTCCCGACCGTAACGGTAAGATGGAAGATATCGCTCTTGGCTATGACAGCGTAACCGGCTATGAGGACAACGGCTGCGGCTATGGTTCCTTCATCGGACGTCATGCGAATCGTATCGGCGGTGCAAGCTTTACCGTCAACGGAACGGAGTATGCGCTTGCTAAGAATGACAATGCGGTAAATAATCTGCATAGCGGTCCGGTAAGTTACAATAAGTATTTTTATGATGTGGAGGTAATGACCGACGAGGACAGCACCAGCATCGAGTTCAGCCGTCTGAGTCCCGATGGCGAGCAGGGATTCCCCGGAAATCTGGATGTATCCGTCACCTATACTCTGACGGATGACAATG
>DLOO01000073.1:18794-26062 GCA_002479645.1 Lachnoclostridium sp. UBA7482
ATTCCTACCGGCGAGTTCATGGATGTAACCGGAACTCCGATGGATTTCCGTACTCCCAAGAAGATCGGCCGCGACATCAATGCGGATTTCGAGCCTCTCAAGCTGGCAGGCGGTTACGACCACAACTATGTGCTTGACCTTGACATCGAGGAAGATGAAATGGAACTTGTTGCAAGTCTCTACGAAGAGAAGAGCGGACGTTTCATGGAGGTTTACACCGATTGCCCCGGTATGCAGCTCTACACCGGCAACTTCATTGATGGTGAAAATGATTCCGCAAAGGGCAAGGGCGGCGTTGTATACAAGAAGCGTGACGGCGTATGCTTCGAGACGCAGTTCTATCCGAATGCATGCAACATCCCGGCATTCCCGAGCAGCATCTTCGAGGCAGGCGAGCCTTTCGATTACTGCACAGTTTACAGCTTCTCTACGAAGTAATTTTATTGCTGATCCTCCGGGCGGATAACAAGCAGATATAACGCGAATAAATTTTCAGGAAACTCCAGGAAAATTCAGGAAAATTCAGGAAAAAAATTCTTGCTTTTTCTGACATAAGAGAGTATACTTTATACACAAATATGGTTATTGGGAATTACTGTTTTTAATAGCCGTAGGAATAGTTACGTTATAACGTATTTTTGTGTGTAAAGGAGAGCAGCGATGAAAAAGAAACTCGTGTTATTGGTTATGTGCATGATTGTTCTGAGCGCAATGTGTGGAATTGCAATGGCAACGACATATACACATGGTGTAAAAACGACTGATTCCTCAAATTATGAGAAAAGAGAGACGGTTTGGACGCCAACAGCGAATCAGAAGATTACGCTCAAGATGGATTGCAAAATCAAAGCGACCTCGAGCGCGGCTTATATGAAATCCGTTATGGTAGACATCACAGGAGCGGCAGGCTATGATACTGCCAGAGGGCGAGTATGGGCTGATAAAAAAGGTGAAAAATATACGGAATGGTGTACGTTCGCGCATCAGGTGAAGTAAGCCGCAAGTATAGTTCCCTGTATACGTTTTATGTGGAAATAAAGAACGATTAGCTTGTTTTGTATGGGAAAGGTTCGCGAAGAACCTTTCCCATCTTGAATTAGGAGAGATACATGAAAAAAAAGAAAATATTAGTGGTTCTTTTTGCAGTAATTGGAGGGCTCTTTTTGCTGGCTAATCTGGCATGGGGAATCTTTGTTGCGAAAAGTCTTCATTTGCGGAATAAGGTGGAATATAACCGGATAAGACAAGAACACTATTATATGGACTACGATGCACAGCAGTTTTATTGGGGGTTTGATGATCTGTATTATATGAATTTTCATTCCATGGGTCAGATTGGCAGTCCTGCGGTGGATGAGCAGGAAAATGATGAATTCTTGATTCATTACAATTTTTTCAAGGGATTTTCTTATACCTATGTGTATTTCGCTCCGCGCGATGATTCCTTTGAGAGTGCGATTCGACAGGCGGACGTCAGGCTGAATTTTAACGCAGACAGGAAATTGATTTTTGATGCGGATTATGAAAAATACGACCAGTATGCGGAACGGGTTCAGGATTTTTTTGATAAAGTGGATGCGATGTGGGGGATAAAATGAAGATAAAAAAATATGTTTTCGTTTTATAATAGTCTGTATTCGGTATCATCTGGGGCTGTGCTTTTCCCTGGGGGCAAAGGATTTGTGGTGGCTTTGGGGGCTCCGGAAGCATATCAGGAAGCGTGACGGCGTATGCTTCGAGACGCAGTTTCATCCGAATACATGCAACATCCCGGCATTCCCGAGCAGTATCTTCGAGGCAGGCGAGCCTTTCGATTACTGCACGGTTTACAGCTTCTCTGCGAAGTGATTTTATCGCTGCTCCTCCGGCGGATAGCGTGTGGATATAACGCGAATAATTTTTTAGGATACTCCAGGAAAATTTTAGGAAAATTTAGAAAAAAATTCTTGCGTTTTCTGGTAGAAGAGAGTATAATATACACTATAGTTATTGGAAATTACTGTTTTTAATAGCCGTAAGAATAAATCATAATGTATTTATGTGTGTAAAGGGAGAGCAGCTATGAAAAAGAAACTTGTGTTATTGGTTATGTGCATGATTGCTCTGAGCGCAATGTGTGGAATTGCTATGGCAACGACGTATACACATGGTGTGGAAACGACTAACTCCTCAACTTATGACGATAGAACGACTACATGGACGCCGGCAGCGAATCGGGATATTACGCTTAAGGTGGATTGCCAAATTAAAGCAACATCAAGTGCGGCTTATATGAGATATGTTGTTCCGGATATGCTTCAAGGAACGTCCTATGATACTGCCAGAGGGCGAGTGTGGAGTGATAAAAAAGGTGAAAAATATACGGAATGGTGTACGTTCGATAACCCATCGGGTGAAATAAGCCGCAAGTATAGTTCCCTGTATACGTTTTATGTGGAAATAAAAAACGATTAGCTTGTTTTGTATGGGAAAGGTTCGTGAAGAACCTTTCCCTTCTTGAATTAGGAGAGATACATGAAAAAAAAGAAAATATTAGTGGTTCTTTTTGCAGTAATTGGAGGGCTCTTTTTGCTGGCTAATCTGGCATGGGGAATCTTTGTTGCGAAAAGTCTTCATTTGCGGAATAAGGTGGAATATAACCGGATAAGACAACGACACTTTTATAGAGACTACGACGATGCAGAGCATACATATTGCGGTTTTGATGATTTGTATTATATGAATTTTTACTCCAAGGGTCAGATTTACACTCCTTCTGTGGATGAGCAGGAACATGATGAATTCTTGATTCATTATAACTTTTTCAAGGGATTTTCTTATACCTATGTGTATTTCGCTCCGCGTGATGATTCCTTTGAGAGTGCGATTCGACAGGCGGACGTCAGGCTGAATTTTAACGCAGACAGGGAATTGATTTTTGATGCGGATTATGAAAAATACGACCAGTATGCGGAACGGGTTCAGGATTTTTTTGATAAAGTGGATGCGATGTGGGGGATAAAATGAAGATAAGAAAAATATGTGTTCGCTTTTTAATAGCTTGTATGGTGCCGGTGCTTATTTACGGTATCATCTGGGGCTGTTATTGGAAGCGGTGCGATATGTATCGGGACCGCGTAGTAGAAAAATACGGAATGGAAAGTGGACGTATTGACGGTTACAGATTTGGGTGTAGAATGCCGAATTTTTTTCGATTTAATGCACTTTTCGGTATGTATACAAGTAATGATAATACAGAATATTCGGAGAATCATGTAGAACGTTATGAGATTCCGCAGCTGTTCTTTTTTCCCGGTGTGTTCAAAGGATTTGTGGTGGCTTCGGAGGCTCCGGAAGCATATGTTGTAGGAGCAGATGAAAACGGCGATTACATATACGCCGCCAGAGGAACGTATATTGAGCTGGATGAGAAGCTGAACCCATTAAACGAAAGGTCCGAGAAGGTATGGGAACGTGCGAGTGGTGCATATGATGAATTGATTTCACAAATGCAGATTCTCTTTGGAATATTTGAGTAAACAAGAGGATGATGGTATATGTCATATATCAAATACGCAGTTAGTTTATTATTGATGCTCGTAGGCGTCTGGCTTTCGGTAGAACTATACCAGATGCATCTGCAAAACGTTGGAGAATTCATAGAAATCTCGGCATACACAAAAGAGGAGGCGGATGCGGAGGACTATATCCGGGAATTGCTGGAAAGGGCGGAAGCGGCGTCGGTTCATATTGTTTTTGCAAATGACAAAGTAGAAAAAAATGGTGAGCAGCGGCTTACCTTTTATTGCGAAGAAGACATGCAGGAAACATTGCAGAAGGACTTCTGGTACAAAGAGGGCGTGCTGAAAAGTATTTTCTTTGGAACCACAGTTGTGAATTATAAGGCGCTGTCTGATATAAATATTAAGAATTTTACAAAAGGCGATTACGCTTGTTATCCAGTTGGAGAAGAAGGCGCGGTAGAGAATTTTCTTGTTTCATGGCAGCAGGATGGAAATCAGATCCTCCGGGAAAAAAAGCTTGTGAAAAGCACCATCCGAATCTACCTGATCATTTTGTGGAGCCTGATCGGATGTATCATTACGTGTATGACCGTCTTTGAACGAATGCTTGGGAGAAAGGAATTCTTTGTACGTCTTACGATTGGAGAAAGTCTGACAAGAAATTCATTGATTCATATGGCGGCCGATACCGTGATGTATTTTTTGACAGTATCTGCGGCGGCGGTTGTGATTGCGCTTTTATGCGGGAGAGTCTGTTTTCCGGGGTATGCGTATCTTACTGCCGGAATCTTATCGCTAATCAGTGTGGGACTGTATGTTTCTTTGATGAATAACAGCTTCCGATATGCATTCTCAAATGCCATGATGTCGGAGGACACGTTACTGTTCGGACATTTTTTGCTGGCATGTTTTATCGGCATGTTTTTACTGCTGTTCTCGTTTAGCTGCGTGCAATATAAGGACTATCACAGAGTGGCGGAGCAGAAGCAATTCTATGAACACTTTGAGGGATATTATCGGGTCAGTTTTGAGCCGTACAAGGCGGAAATCATAAATGCATATTGGGAACATCCGGAGGATGCGGAGGATCCGTTCCTGCGTTCCAATATGGTCAATCGGAAGTTCTATGAAGAAGGATTGGGAAAAGGCGCTGTTTCGGTGCTGTGCACGTATGCTGACTTTTATGGAGCGAAGGTATGCTATGTAAATAAAAACTGCCGCGAATACCTGGAAGAGAAGCTGGGGAGCGAAGCGGTAGCGGAGGACGGCGTTATCTGTTATTATCCGAAAAAATACAATCAGAAAATGCTGGAGCAGTGGAAATTAGAAAACTATTTGTATGATCATACCGATTTGCCCGAGATGAAATGGGTTCCGTATGAAGCGGATGTGAAAGTAAGCACGACGGGGTATTTGGACGACTTTAATATGGTTGTCAATCCGATATTTGTGCTGGATCCGGCAACCTCCTATGAGACGGATCATTGGAAGAGCGACACAATGGTTCCCTATGCCGAAAACTATTATTGTAAGTGTACGGAAGAAGAGATTTTACAGTATGCGGCTGCAAATGACGTCAATGTGCACTATGAAGACGTTTACGGTTATTTTTATGAGTATTATGTGAAAGCCAGAAATAGTTTTTGGTGTATGTTTGGAATTTCCCTGATTCTTGCCGGGATGATTGTGTTTCTGCAAATGACGGTAATCCGATTGGAGTGCAGGGTAAACAATATCGAAATGGCAATAAAGAAGACTTTGGGGGTTTCCCTTTTTGAAAGATTTTTCAAGGTATATGCGGTAACGATCGGAGCATCGATAGTGGGCGGCGGTTTTGCTATGATACTCATCCATCGTATGAGAAACCAGGTGCCTCTGTCTGTGATTGCCGTTACTGTGGTACTGATTGGAGTACAGCTGATACTGGTTTCCATTGCAGGAAGGAAGCTGGAGAAGGAATCTATACAGAGAGTATTAAAAAACGGGTAGAGTTTATGATTGAATTACAGAATATCAAAAAACAATTTGAGGAGCATGTTGTTCTGGAACATCTTAATCTTAAAATTGAAGACGGAGAATTTGTCGTTCTGTCCGGTCCGAGCGGGTGCGGAAAGACAACGCTTCTTCACATGCTCGGAGGAATAGAGAATCCGACCTCCGGTAAAGTCCTTGTGAATGGGAAGGATATATCAAAAAAGAAAAACCTTATGCACTTCCTGAAAAACGAGGCGGCATTTTTATTCCAGAATTTTGCACTTGTGGATAAAAAAACAGTTCGGAAAAATCTTGAAATGATACCGGAGGAGTCGAGAAGCGGCATTTCCGTACAGGAGGCGCTTGCGTATGTCGGTTTGTCGGGATTTGAGGGAAAATCCGTGTATAAATTATCGGGAGGAGAGCAGCAGCGAGTAGCGCTGGCGCGAATTCTGATGAAAAAATGTACCGTCATCTTGGCAGATGAACCTACGGGGTCTTTGGACAGAAAGAATGCGGACATGGTTATGGATATCCTGAAGAACATGCATAGCGAGGGCAAGACAATTGTCATGGTTACGCATGAGGAACGGTATAAAAATATCGGAGACAGGGTACTTTGCCTGGCGGGTTAATTAGGACGAGTGTTTTTTCAAAGGATAAAAGTGGATTACGTACAGAGCTTTTGCGGTGTTATAAGAGCATAAATAAAAAGAACCCCTTTCGCCTTGGTATCCTACCAAAACGAAGGGGGTATTGTATTTTGGGGATGATGTAATTCGTTATCTGCGCAGTCTCCGTACCGTTATTACTTCGTACCGAAGATACGGTCGCCGGCGTCGCCAAGACCGGGAAGGATGTAGCCCTTCTCATTGAGGCGCTCGTCCATAGCACCGATGTAGATATCTACCTCGGGAAATGCTTCCTGCAACTTTTTCACACCTTCCGGAGCGGCAATCAGGCAAAGGAAGCGAATGCGCTGGATGCCATGATTGTGAAGCATCTTGATTGCTGCGATCGCGGAACCGCCGGTTGCGAGCATCGGGTCAACGACGAAGATGTCACGGTCTGCGGCGTCGGACGGAAGCTTGTAGAAATATTCAATCGGCTCAAGGGTCTCTTCGTTACGGTACATACCGATATGACCGACCTTGGCGCTCGGATTCATGCGGAGAATACCGTCGCACAGACCGATACCTGCACGGAGAATCGGAACAATGCAAAGCTTTTTGCCGGCAATTTCCTTTACCGTTGTCTTGCAAAGAGGGGTTTCAATCTCTTTGTCCGCAAGCGGCAAATCGCGGCTTGCTTCATAATAAATTAGTTCGGCAATCTCGTTTACCAATTCACGGAAATCCTTGGTAGAGGTTTCTTTTCTGCGAAGGATTCCAATCTTGTGCTGCAACAGCGGATGATCCATAACTACAACTTTACCCATATCTGCCTCCTCATGCACATTATGTGCTCGTATATTTTCGGATTGGGATTTGCCCTAATCTTTGTATTCTATTATACGCTTATCCTATGAAAATGTCAAATCGGAGAAGGGAGGACAAAGGGACGCGTGATATAATGTGCAAAAGGCAGCAAATCCCCTCGGACTGCTGCCTTTGCTTTTATCCTTTATCTGGTGAAACTATTTTACATTATGCTCTCTGAGAATCCTCTCAATCTCCGCAGGCTCTACCTCCAATTCGTCTGCAATCTGCTCGATGGTTTTTCCTTTTTGAAGCTTCTTGTGAATCAGGGAAAATAGTGTCTGCCGAACACCATCCTGAAAGCCGCCTTCGT
>DLOO01000075.1:0-1075 GCA_002479645.1 Lachnoclostridium sp. UBA7482
CCAAAGAACGCTTCGCTATCTTAACACAACAAAAAATAACTGTCAACCCCTAATTTTGCTTTTTTTCGCAATTTTTTCAATGGGTTATCCACGCAAGCTCATTCTCCCAGTTTCAGATTCGGTACCGCATTCAAGGTCCAGTCATGGGTTATCCCCCTCAGATATTCATAATAAGCTGCCGACCCGATCATAGCCGCATTGTCCGTACACAAAATCGGCTCCGGATAATACAGTCGAATTCCGTTTGCTTCACACACTTCACGCATATGGCTGCGCAGAGCGCTNNAGCCGCCGGCCAGGGCAAGACGTGTCAGCCCCTGTGCCTTCGCTGCTGCCACTGCACGTGATACCAGCACATCGACAACTGCCGACTGAAAGGATGCCGCAATATCCGCCTGCGTAATCCCCTCCGGAAGATAGGACAGATAATCCTCCTCTCCCGCATGTGCCATGTCGGCGTGAGAAACGTTCCCCTCATGGCGCCCTTTCCCATGCTCTCCGACCATCGCCTTCATCTTGCAGCTGTTCAGATAATTCAAAACCGCAGACTTCACACCGCTGAAGCTGAAATCATACGGACTTCCCTCAATATGCGCGCGCGGAAATGCAATCGCCTCCGGATTGCCCTCCTTCGCCAATTTATCAATCTTCGGACCGCCGGGATATCCGAGTCCGATTGCTCTCGCCACTTTGTCATAAGCCTCACCGGCCGCATCATCCTGCGTACGGCCAAGGATACGATACGTTCCGTAATCCTCAACTACTACAAGATGCGTATGCCCTCCGGACACAATCAGACACATAAACGGCGGTTCCAAATCCGGATGGGAAATGTAATTCGCCGCAACATGCCCTTCAATATGATGCACGCCGATTAAGGGTTTCCCCGCCGCATAAGCCACCGCCTTTGCCGCACCGACGCCCACAAGAAGCGAACCAACCAGACCAGGTCCGTAGGTTACCGCCACCGCATCCATTTCCTCCAGCGTCATTTTCGCTTCTTTCAGCGCTTCGGTTATTACTGGAATTACATGTTCAATATGCTTTCTCGATGCAATCTCCGGCACAACGCCGC
>DLOO01000075.1:1132-12059 GCA_002479645.1 Lachnoclostridium sp. UBA7482
GCAGCTGCCGTCTCATCACAGGAAGATTCAATTGCAAGAATATATGTGCTTTTCATGCTGCTGATTTGCCTCTTCTTTCTCAAACTCCAGCATTTTGCTGATTCCGTCCCTGCAGGTTCTCGCCCCCGGGAAAATCTCGCGTGCCACCCATTCAAATTCCTTCGGGTGCACAAGCGACGGACTGTAATGGGTAAGCCACAGCTCCGACACCTCCGCCTGTTTTGCAAGCTTTGCTGCTTCCGCAAATGTCATATGCTTATGGTTCTTTGCTTTTTCTTCCGAACCCGGCTCTCCGTACATGCCTTCGCAGATAAACAAATCCGCCTCCCTGGCACACTCCGCGATCTGCGCAGTCGGACGAGAATCGGTACAATAAGTCAGTTTCAGACCCTTTCGCTCGGGCCCGAGAATCATATCAGGAGTATAGGTCATACCATCCATTTCCACCGTCTGCCCCTTCTGCAGACGGCTCCAGCACTTCATCGGAACAGCATTTTCCCTGGCTTTCTCCGGGTCAAATTTACCGGCACGGGAAATCTTCTGCGAATATCCGTAGCATACAATATTATGGCTCACGCGAAATGCCTCAATCGTGCAGCCCTTGACCTCAACGGTTTCCCTGCCCTCCGTAAGTTCGCGGTACACAATCGGAAACGGCAAATCCGGTGCAATGATGCGCAGCGTCTCCACCACTTTTGCAATTCCTTTCGGACCGATAATCGTCACCGGCTCGGTCCGGTCGGAATTTCCCATCGACAAAAGCAGCCCCGGCAGACCGCTCACATGATCCCCATGCCAATGGGTAAGGCAAATCACATCAATATCATGACAGCTCCAACCCTTTTTGCGAATGGCAACCTGCGTGCCCTCACCGCAGTCAATCAACAGACTGCTGCCGTTGAATCTGGTCATACAGGCGGTCAGAAACCGCCCCGGAAGCGGCATCATACCGCTCGTTCCAAGCAGACAAACCTCTAACATTTCTACCTCATTCCTGCGGAAATACCCGCGGGTCACTCAAACCTCAGTCACACTTTCTATCGTAATCGGTCTTGCAAATGATTTCACCAGCCGGTCATAACAGTTCTCACAAATTATAAACCTGTGTCGCTCCAGATCCTTCCCCGAAGCATATCCCCACTCTTTGATTACACTAAGCGCATCTTCTGCAGCTGCATTTTGCAGCACTCTGCCGCAGCAATTACAAATCCGTTCTTCCATAGTACCTCCCACATTCTTTTTCCGAAGTTTCTCTGCTATAGAAGCATTATAGCGAATCGAATTTTGAAAAAAAAGTGGGAATTATAGGGACAATACCATCACGATTGCATCCTCGGGCGGCATACGGTAAAAGCCCCTGCGTCGTCCCACCGCAGCAAATCCACATTTGGCATACAGTCCCTGTGCGTTCGTATTTCCGGCACGAACCTCCAAAAAGAAATTCGCAACGCCACGCTCCCTGCCGTAAGCAGTCAATGCCTGCATCAGCTTCGTTCCGATACCCTTTCCGCGATGCTCCGACAGAACAGCCACATTGGTAACCTGTCCCTCATCTCCGACAAGCAGAAGCCCGGCGTAACCAAGCACCTTGCCACCCTCCATGCACAACAGATAACAATACCGTTCGTCCTCTGCCGCATCACGAAGACTTTGCTCGCTCCACGGCTCCGAAAAAGTAATCTGTTCCATGGCTGCCACCTGCGGCACCCACTCGGCTGTCATCGGTACGATTTGCATTGCTTCCATGTTCCCGCCTACTTTCCCTGTTCTTCCTTTTCACGCTCCGCCTGGCTCTTACGAAGATATTCGGGAACAAACCGGGCGACGTCAACCAGCTTTCCTTCCTCGGCATACTTCATTGCAAGTATGCCGACAGAACCGGCGCGCTGCTTTGACAAATGCGCCGGCGCCAAAACATAGGGCGCCTCCATCAACTCCGGAAGCTTCCTCTTGTTCGCTTCTACGCCGTCCCCCAGGATAATAACCGGCCGGCCGTACGCATTGATCTCTTTTACCAAGTTGGTCAGCTCCGTGCAGACCTGCGGAATCAGAACACGCAATTCTCCGTCGACAAATTCATACAACCCACCGTACACCTGTCCCCTGCGGGCGTCCAAAATCGGGCATACCAGCCGGGATGTACCGAAACAATTACATGCCAGAGCGTCCACCGTCGGAACCGCGGCAATCGGCTTATTCCATACCATCGCTAATCCCTTCACCGTAGAAGCGCCGATACGGAGTCCCGTAAAAGACCCCGGACCCGCGGCTATCGCAAGGCAGTCCAAATCTGTCCCTTCCGTGCCGGTCATGTGCAGAACCTGATCAATCATCGGAAGCAGCGACTGGGAATGTGTCAGTGAATTATTGAGGGAGATTTCCCCCACCAGTATATCATCGTTAAGAACCGCCACCGAAGCTACGGCGCCGGAACTATCCATTGCAAGAATCTTCATTTCCATCCTCATTTCCTCTGCAGCAGTTTCCTACAGCAGACAAAAAATATGATTTATTCCAAATTCATCGTAATCCGCCGATACGACAGTCCCTTCTCCGGGTTCTTTTCAATGGTTATCCGAATAGCCTCCTCGGGAATCAATTCATCAATGCGCGAGGACCACTCAATCAGACAGACCCCCTGTCCGAAGAAATAATCCTCATACCCGAGTTCGTCCATTTCCTCCAATTCGCCAATACGATATACGTCAAAATGGTACAGCGGAAGACGTCCCCCCGTATACTCCTGAATCATCGTAAAGGTCGGACTGCTTACCGGTTCGGTAATTCCAAGTCCCCTGGCAACCCCTTTGGAAAACACGGTTTTCCCCGCTCCCAAGTCGCCGTTCAAGCAGAAAATCATTCCCGGCCTTGCCTTTTGTCCTATTATTTCACCGACGCGGAAGGTTTCCTCCGCACCAAGACTTTCCAATATCATACTATATCCTTCTTACTGTTTCTTTCCTGCATATGTCTTCAGGAGCCCGCGAAGTGTTTCGGTATCCTCTCCCACAATTTCCTTCGGGAAGATAAATGCACTGTTTTTCATTACGTATGCGTAGAAATACTTTCTTGTCTCTTTCACCTTACGAATATACTGCCAGTCAAGAAGCTCTTCCTCCCCGCCCTGCCGTACGAAAATCCCTTCCTTGCTGACGGTGTAGATTCCTTCATTCTGATACTGCGCCGCAAGCTTGATGGACTGTGCGGTTCGGAGCGCCAGATTCGCCGGCATCACCACCGCCATCACAATAAGCGCGCCAATCAGCAAAATACGAACCTTCTGTTCATCCTCGGCAAATCCGGTAACCAGACGCCACACAAGAAGTCCGAGAATCAGCCAATAGGCACATCCGTTCAGTCCGGTAAATGCCTGTCGAAGTGAGAATCCGTAAAGATCCTTAAATCTCACCCGATACGAAACAGTTACTTTTTTATCTTCCATTTTTCTTTCCTCAATGATTGTCGGTCACAAACAATTCTTTCGGGGGCATGCCGCTTTCAAAATCTCCTGCCGCCTTACACCGTCGGCATTCTCCGCCGCGTCAGGGCACAAAAAAGCCGCCTGCATTTTCCCGCCTCAACATATTGATTATAGCAGATAACGAAAAGAATGCAAGTGGCAAGGGCACGATTTCATTCAGCCCTTCAGCAAGCGGCTGATTCTCTTGTAGCTGAACATAGTAATCACAGACAGGATTGTGTATTTGAACAGGTTAAACGGCGCAACCAGAAGTGTCACAAAGGCAAACAGTCCGTTGACACTTCCGTTCTTAGCAGTTCCCATTCCGATAATAACAGCAAGATCCATATGGAACAGTTTGGAATAGGTCGGAATCAACAGGTATGCATTTAACAGACAACCTGCCAGAGTGCCGATCAGAATGCCTCCAATCAGTCCGGTAATTGCATTTTTCTTTGTTTTTTTCGCGAAATATACGATGGATGCCGGTACAATAAAGCAGCTTCCCACAACAAAATTTGCGAAT
The DNA here is from genome assembly GCA_002479645.1 of Lachnoclostridium sp. UBA7482. Lineage (GTDB taxonomy): Bacteria > Bacillota > Clostridia > Lachnospirales > Lachnospiraceae > ISDg. Next base: position 5,119 of record DLOO01000075.1, read on the forward strand.
TCCCCGACAAATGCCGTATCCGTTCCGTTTAAGAACAAATTGAGAAATACTTTCAAAAACTCAATCCAGATACCCGCTGCCGGTCCCAGCGCAAAACCACCGATGATAACCGGCAAGTCGCTGAAGTCCATCTTATAGAAGCTCGGAACAAACCATACCGGAAAGTCAAAAAGCATCAAAACCGTAGAAATAGCGGACAGCATGGCAATCAATGTCATGCGGCGTGTCCGGTTTATCTTCCGCCCTTCTCCTTTTCGTTTTTTTTCAATCCATGCCTCGGTCAGATAAGCCACACCGATAAGAACTGCAACAACAAGCGCTGCTGCGATAAGAAAACCAATGTTTTCTTTGACCTGTGTAAACAGTTTTCTTAAATTTTCCGGCATAATGCCACCTCCTGAAATGTTCGATTCCCGGTTCTAAGAGATTTGCATACCATAAAATGTTTATTAAGGAAGTTTCGCAAGACCTTCCGAAAAACAAAAAGCCCCCGGAAAATCCGAGGGGCATGAATAGACATCTGCAAACCCGCTGCAATTTCATAAAATACAGCCCTTTGCTCTTCTTCATCTCATCCAGACTGTACTGTCGGTTCCGGAATCACACCGGATCAGCTTGCGCTCGCGGACTTTACCGCCGGTCGGGAATTCTCTTTCGAGTCACCCTGCCCCCGAAGAATCATTATTTTTTATACTAAGATAAGTTACCACACCGGTACTGTAATGTCAAGACCATCATCAAATCCGATTTGAGTATTTTTGTCAAATCCGATTTGAATATTTTCTTCTCCGTAGGTTACACAAATTGTCCCCTGCTCGTCCGTCCGATAAATCGAAGCGCCGATCTGATGCAATCTTTTGAGACACTCCTCCGTCGGATGTCCATAGGTGTTATCCTCTCCGACACTGATAATTGCCACTCCGGGCTTCATTGCCTTTAGGAAAGCCTCGGAAGACGAGGATGCGCTTCCGTGGTGAGCAACATAATAGATATCGCAGGACAAATCAACGCCGAGCTTTAACATCTTTCTCTCGCTGGATGCGGTAGCGTCCCCACTGATCACGAGCGAAAAATCCCGATAGGTAATCTTCATGGCAATCGAATAATCATTTTCATTGCTCTGCTCACCCGGCTCCGGCGCCAGAAACAGAATCACAGCCTCGCCGAGCTGCATCGTATCCCCGGGAAGCGGCGTCTTTCTTGTAAGCCCCTGTTCCTCCAGCTTACGGCAGAAGGAACGATACGTCCGAGTGTCGGTCTCATAATCCGGTCCCCAAACCTCCTCTGCGCCAAATACATTCAACACACCGACAAGACCGCTTATATGATCATTGTCATAATGCGTCGCTATGATGGAATCCAGCTTCGTAATCCCAAGACTTTTCAGATAACTGACAACAAAGGACGAGCGTTTCGGTCCTCCTCCGTCAATCAGCATGGATTTCCCTTCGGTGGTAATCAGAACCGCAGCGCCCTGTCCGACGTCCAGGAAGCGCACAACGAAATCGGACGTCTGATTCCCGTTTTCTCCGTTGTCGGAACCATTGCTGCCGTTTTCCTCAGCCTCCATCGGGTTTTCCGGGCGTACACTATCCTCTTTCCAGAGTCCGAACCCCTCCGTCCACAAAGCGGCGGCAAGAATCGTTACCAGAATATAACTTATGAAAACACCAAAAGAAACCGATGCGCGTCGGTTTCTTCTGTGATATTGCTGATTTGCTTTTTCAAATTGCCGATATTCCGTCGGCAGGTTATAATCCTTGTGCTTATTAAATCTCATTTGTCTTCTCTATATTGATAACCTGCAATCATTCTGCCGCGCGTTGTAAGCTCCTCGGGCGAATCCAGATCATAGGGATGGTCACGGTTACTGTATCGGTTGTAGACACGGTATTTGCCATTCTCCAGTTTTTCGACAAAAACTACATGTGCCCCGGACAGAAACGGTCGCTTCGTCCAAAACGCGACAACAGCGTATCGGCCGGCAAATGTCTTCTTATAAGAAACTGTAAGGTGAAGCGGCACCTTGTGACGTCGGAAATATATTTGCAGACAATAGGGCGTGGTTCCCAGAAATGCAAAAAAGGTTTCTGCATATATTTCCAACTCTCGAATAATCTTCGGCAGAGGCTCAGGTCTGCCGAGCGCCACCAAAGCATTGTAAACGGCCAGTGTTCCGCAGCCGCCGTGCGCCACGGTCGTTAATCCGTAGCGAAGCTTGGCAAGCGTTCCCATCGACTGTCCGTTCAGAAAGCCCTCCGGCAATTCCACCTGACAATTCTTTTTGAAATTTCTCGGATAGTACATCTTATCTGCAAAGCTTTCTGGAGATTTCCCACAAGGACTGGTCCAGATCCTTCTGCATCAAAAGAGCCTCATTGATGTCGATGTCCATAAATTTGCCGTCCCGGAAGCAAACCACGCGATTGGCTCCGCCGGATACAAGGATATCCACTGCCTTTGCACCCATAGCCGATGCAAATACCCTGTCACGACAGGTCGGGCTTCCGCCTCGCTGAATATAACCGATAATGGTTGCACGAGTCTCCAGACCGGTTGCAGCCTCGATACGTTTCGCCATACCGTTACTGTCGCCGATGCCCTCCGCATTGATAATAATATGCAATTTCTTACCAAGCTTTTTTCTTGTGTTGACACGGTCAATGACATCCTGCTCTTCGTAATCATAACGCTCGGGAACAAGAATCTCCTCGGCGCCGTTTGCAATACCGCACCACAATGCAATGTGACCGGCTTTGCGTCCCATAACCTCGATAATGCTGCATCGTTCATGCGATGTAGAAGAATCTCTTACACGGTCAATCGCGTCCATAGCGGTATTTAACGCGGTATCAAATCCGATGGTGTAATCGCTGCTGGCAATATCCAGATCAATCGTTCCGGGAACCCCGACGACATTTACGCCATGCTCGGACAGCTTCTGCGCGCCACGGTAGGAACCGTCGCCGCCGATAACAACCAAACCGTCGATGCCATGCTTCCTGCAGATATACGCAGCTTTCTCTACTCCGTCTGCGTGCAGCATCTCGGGGCAGCGTGCCGTATAAAGCATGGTACCGCCCTTCTGAATAATGTCGGATACGCTTCTGGCATCCATATCAATGAAATCCTCTTCAAGAAGTCCCGAGTATCCGCGGCGAATGCCTTTCACCTTCAAGCCATTTACAATGGCAGTACGAACTACGGCACGAACTGCCGCATTCATTCCGGGTGCATCGCCGCCGCTGGTAAGCACTGCAATCGTCTTAATGTCCTTCTTTTTTCCTTTCAGAAATGCCATGTTGGTTACCTCCCAAATGTTATTTGTGCATTTTTCGTTGCTACTTTATCCGCCCCGTATATTTCACGCAAGTGCGCTAAAAATTCATAATCCGCCGATACCGTCATATTGTTGGGCAGTCGGCGCATCTGCCGTTCCTTATCAATCCAGATAACCACCGGCGAGTTACCGTCGCTCTCACGAAGCACAGCCTCAAGCTGCGGCAGNNGTAAGCCGCACGATCCGTAAATCGAATCCAGACCTCCTTCGGAACATCCTCAAAAAGACACATTCCCTGAAAAATCAGTTTCGCGGGCCGTTCCTCATCAATCGTCACGCGTCCCTTCAGGAAGAGCCTCGTATCGTTATTGAATTTCGCACGGTGCTTTTCGTAATCTCTCGGGAATACGATGACCTCAACGGTTCCGGCAATGTCCTCAACTGTCAGGAAGCACATCAGCGTATTGCTGCGTGTAGTCATGACCTTCTTGTCGATAATCATACCGCCGATGACAGCTTCCTCTCCGTCTGCAACTGTCGGAAGTCCGGTTTCGTCATTGATTTCAAAATCTACCGTTGTTCTGGTTGCAACCCTCTGAATCATCGCCATGTCGTCCTGCAGCGGATGTCCGCTGACATAGAGTCCGAGCACCTCCTTTTCCAGTGTCAGAAGCTCCTGCGTTTCATACTCGCCGCAATCGGGATACGGCACGTTGACCGGCCCCGCATCTTCCTCCATAAAGTCGAACAGCGACATCTGACCGCTTAGGGAATTTTTCTTTTCCCGGGCTACGCCGTCCATAATCTGCGCATACATAAGCATCTTCTGCCGACGCGTCCCCGGCAGACTGTCAAAGGCTCCGGCTTTGATGAAATTCTCCACCGTCCGCTTGTTGACCTCCTTGCCCGTCAGCCGACTGATGAAATCCGTCAAATCCCTGTACGGTCCGTTTGCCTTTCGCTCTGCCACAATTCCGTCGATTACCGAACGTCCGACGCCCTTAATCGCACACAGACCATATCGAATGGAGCTCTTTCCGTCCCCGGTACTGACACTGAAGCTTGCATAACCTTCATTGATGTCCGGCGGCAGCAGTTCAATTCCCATCTGCCGCAGGTTCATAATATAGCCTGCAACCTTGCCGGTATTTTCAATGACGGAGCTGATTAGTGCCGCCATAAATTCTACCGAATAATAGTTTTTCATAAATGCGGTTCGATATGCAACCACTGCATAGCATGCCGCATGGGATTTGTTAAATGCGTATTTGGCAAAATCCGTCATCTCATCGAAAATCCTGTTGGCCGTCGCCTCGGAAATTCCCCTGGCAACACAGCCCGGAACGTTCTCCTCCGGATTACCGGACACAAAATTTGCACGTTCCTTCTGCATGACGGATTCTTTCTTCTTACTCATGGCTCGACGTACCAGATCGCTTCGGCCATAGCTGTAACCCGCGAGATCGCGTACGATCTGCATAACCTGCTCCTGATAAACGATACAGCCGTAGGTCGGCGAAAGAATCGGTTCCAGTTCAGGGCAGTCGTATTCGATAGCATCCTGATGATCCTTTCCCTTAATATACTTCGGGATAAATTCCATCGGCCCCGGTCGGTAAAGGGAAATACCGGCGATAACCTCCTCAAGGCTTTTTGCCTTCAATTCCTTCATAAAGCCCTTCATACCGGCACTTTCCAGCTGGAATATCCCCTCCGTCTTACCGGAAGCAATCAACTCGTACACGGCAGGATCATCGTAGGAAATATTCTCCAAACTAAAATCAGGATCTTTTAATTTGGCAAGGTTCTCGGCATCCTTAAGAACGGTCAGAGTTCGCAGTCCCAAAAAGTCCATCTTCAGAAGTCCGAGTTCTTCGAGCGTCGTCATCGTATACTGGGTCGTCACAGTTCCGTCTCCGGAACAGGACAGCGGTACATATTCTTCCGCCGGTGCATTGGCAATGACTACACCCGCCGCATGCATCGAGGTATGTCTCGGAAGTCCTTCCAGCCGCTTTGACATCTCCATCAGGTTCCGAATCTCCTCGTCGCCCTCGTACAATTCACGAAGCTCCGAATTCATTTCCAGCGCTTTTTCTATCGTGATTCCGAGTTCCATCGGAATCATCTTGGCAACCGCATCGACACGTCCATACGGCAAATCGAGCGCACGTCCCACATCACGGATAACGCCCCGTGCCGCCAACGTACCGAAGGTCACAATCTGCACCACGCGATCCTTGCCGTATTTGCGGACAACGTAATCAATAACCTCCTGTCGGCGCTCGTAGCAAAAGTCAATATCAATATCCGGCATGGTCAGACGCTCCGGATTAAGAAATCGCTCAAAAAGCAAATTGTACCGAATCGGGTCAATGTCGGTGATACGCAGGGAATATGCCACGATACTTCCCGCGCCGCTGCCTCGTCCCGGTCCAACCGGAATGTCATTCTGCTTTGCATAATGGATGAAATCCCAAACAATCAGGAAGTAATCCACAAAGCCCATATTTTCAATAACGGTCAATTCGTAATCCAGTCGCTCGTGGTGCTCCTGCCAATTCGCAGGATACCGGGTTCGCAGACCATCCTCACAGAGCTTCCGCAAATATTGCTTTGCGGTATAACCGTCCGGCACATCGTACCGCGGCAATTTATATTCACCGAAGACGATTTCCACATTACAGCGATTGGAAATCTCCCAGGTGTTCTGCAGCGCTTCCTTGGCATATGGAAACAGCTTCTCCATCTCCTCGGGAGACTTCATATAATACTGTCCGCCATCGTAGCGCATACGGTTCTCGTCCGAAACCTTAGCCTGCGTCTGAATACAAAGCAGGATGTCGTGAGGCACCGAATCCTCTTCGAGAACATAGTGGATATCGTTCGTCGCCACCATCGGGATACCCGTATCCTCATGCAAACGCAGTATCCCCTGGTTTACGGTTCTCTGATCCGGAATTCCGTGATCCTGCAGCTCCAGAAAGAAATTGCCGTCGCCGAAAATACGCTGCATTCTCAGCGCTCGTTCCTTTGCCTCCTCGTAAAGCCCGATGCGAAGCGCGGTTGCAACTTCACCTGCCAGGCAGGCGGAAAGAGCGATAATTCCTTCATGGTACTGTTCCAGAACCTCGTAATCCACGCGCGGTTTATAGTAAAATCCCTCGGTAAATCCCTTGGATACAATTTTCATCAAATTCTGATAGCCTGACTGATTCTCCGCAAGCAAAACAAGATGATAATATCGCTTGTCGGTCTGATTTCCATCCTTCTCAAAACGGGAGCCGGGCGCCACATACACCTCACAGCCGATAACCGGCTTTATTCCCTCTGCCTTACAAGCTCGGTAGAAATCAATGACGCCGTACATAACGCCATGGTCCGTAATCGCCAGAGCATCCATCCCCAGCTCTTTGGCGCGGTGAACCATCTCTTTAATTTTGCCCGAACCGTCCAGCAAACTGTACTCCGTATGGACATGTAAATGCGTAAAATTCATTGCTGCTCCTAATCTGTCCGTAAACCTCAAATCCAATCCGGGAATCACTGCTTCCCTCATGGAAAAATATTGCCCCATCTTTGTTTATTGTACCACAAATCCTCCCCAAAGTAAAAAACTTTTTTTGCATAGCAGACAATAAAGAGTTTCGCTCGCGAAACT
>DLOO01000075.1:12070-14953 GCA_002479645.1 Lachnoclostridium sp. UBA7482
GCTAGTTTCCTTGCGCGCAAGTATAGTCACGATTGGCATTTATGCCACATCGGGACACATTTGTAGCATCCACTTTTTTTATTCCATAGGAAATTCCTATGGAATAAAAAAACCATGATCCCGTAATGAGACCATGGTCTATGAACACGTTTTTTTGTAATTTCTCTGTGCAAATTACCTGCCGCAAAGATATGCCTCAATCGCAGTCATTGCAGATGCTTCGTCAGCACCGTCGGTGGTAACGGTAATCTCGGTACCGCCGGGAAGAGCAAGGCTCATCATACCCATAATACTCTTGGCATTTACCTTCTTGTCACCACATGCTACATACACACTGCTTTCGTACTTGCTTGCAACCTGAACCAGCATTGCAATCGGTCTGGCTTCCAGTCCCGACGGAATATTGATGGTCACATTCTTAGAAATCATTTTTTCATTCCCCTCCTTAATTTGACCGTAAACCCTCAGCAATTTCACATAGCTTTTGCAGCCTGTGGTTGACACCGGACCTCCCCAAGACCGGCTTCAACATCTCCCCCAATTCCTGCAGTGACGCTTCCGGCTGCTCCAAACGCAGACCGGCAATCTCCCGCAGATTCTCCGGCAGATTTTCAAGTCCCATTCTCTCGCGAATCACTTCAATGCTTTCCACCTGTTTTCTAGCGGCAACCATCGTTTTGTTCAGATTTGACACTTCGCAATTCACGCGGCGGTTAACTGAGCCTCTTACCTCTCTTACCACACGCTCATTTTCGTACTTCATAACCGAAACATGAGCTTCCATCAATGTCAGCAAATCCGCAATCCGAGTTCCATCCTTCATGTACAGAACCCATTGCTGTTTTTTCTTAATCAGCCTCGGTTCCCGGGTGTATCTCCCGATGCATCGGGCAAGAAATTCTGCCATCGGCCGGCTCGGTAATCCGAACTCCAAATGGTAACCTCCCGCCGGGTCGCTGATGCGGCCGCACATCAGAAAAACTCCGCGAATAAAAGCTTTCAAATTATTCTGGTTTTCCAGCAGCTTCGGCATGTTCTGAAAGTCACATTTCACAGTACCGTCCTGCTCACCGAGTCCAAGCCCTTTCAGTATCGCCCGGATATTCTCCTTCCCGGTTACCGCAACACGATATTCGTTCCGGTGCCCTTCCGTGCACTCTTCCTCTCGTACTCCATCTGTCATATTAAATGACTTTTTGAGAAAAGTAAAGCATTTTTTGGCTATGGATGAATTTTCTGTCAAAAAAAAGAGGGATTTTCTTCCGTCATCGTCAAATTCAATCGTTCCGCCGAGCAAATACATCCCCAAAAGCTCCGCAAGACATTGTTTTTCGTGTCCGCCGCCCCGTTCACACAATTCGGCCTTTACGTCTGAGGCAAACGACATGCTTTTTTCACCCTTTCCGAAACGTCTGAAAAGTCACCAAGGAAACGCACCTCCGGCTCCAGAAGAACTCCGGCTTCGGCAAGAATCCTCTCCTGTACATCGGCAATCAGGTTCAGCACATCTGCAGCCGTCGCCGCACCGAGATTTACGACAAATCCGCAATGCTTCTCGGAAATCTGCGCATCACCGACACGATAGCCGCGAAGTCCCGCGTCCTGAATCAGCTTACCTGCAAAATATCCTTCCGGCCGCTTAAACGTGCTGCCCGCACTCGGATAATTTAACGGCTGCTTTTCCTTACGCTTTACCGTAAGCTCTGCAATCTTTGCTTCGCTCTCCGTCCTGTCTCCCCTTGCAAGAAGGAAGGTTGCCGATACAACGGTATATCCTTTTTCTTCTACGCAGCTGTGGCGATAGGACAGCTCCAATTCCTCTGCCGTCAAGGGAATCAGCCGGTTATCTTCGGTCAGCACCTCTGCCGACTGCAGAAAATCCCCAACACATCCGCCGTAGGCTCCCGCATTCATCCGAACGGCGCCGCCCACGGTTCCCGGGATTCCGCTCGCCCACTCAAGCCCGACAAGTCCCCGCTTCGTCATCTGCTTCGCAAACGGCGCGAGAAGCTCACCGCCCCAAACCGTTACGGCAAATTTGTCACCGACTGCTTCGCAAACGGCCTCCCCGCTTCCGCCGAGCGCAATCACCACACCCGTCATACCGCGATCCGCAACCAAAAGATTGCTTCCGTTTCCGATTACCGTATAAGGAACCTTCTCCTCCCGGCAAATACGCAGGGTGTCGCCGAGTTCCTTCGCATCGGTTGTCTGAACATATACCTCCGCCGGACCGCCGATACGAAAAGTGGTATGCCGGCTCATAGGTTCTGACAGGAGAACCCGGTTCCTGCCCAAGCTCTCCTGTAATTTTAGAATCGCTGTTTCGTACAATTTTATACTCCTAAATTCGTACTAAGTAGTTGTCAAATTCCGGTAATGCTTACGCAGTCCCCGCATCTGCCGGGAAGATTTTTAATCCAGAATCATCTTGGCAGCACCGAAAATGCCGGCGTCGTTGCCAAGCTCCGCCAAACGGAACTCTTTATTCATAAGAGCTGCGAGAATATTGTTATTGTAATGACGCTCGATTGCATCAAGAAGGAATTTGCCTGCCTTGCTGACGCCGCCGCCTACTACAAATACCTTCGGGTCTGCGACTGCTGCCACATGCGTAAGGGCAAATGCAAGATAGGAGCCCAGGCGGTCAACAAGCTTTACTGCCATCGCGTCCCCCTTCTTTGCCTCATCAAAAATATCCTTTGCGGTCAGGTTCTCAAAGCAGCGAAGGGATGTTTCCCTGCTGTCTTCCTCCAGCATATGCTTTGCCATACGTACAATACCGGTTGCGGAAGCATATTGCTCCAAATGGCCATGACCGCCGCATCCGCAGACATCCGTTTCTGCAGGATTCACAATCATGTGACCGATTTCGGCTGCCGC
>DLOO01000075.1:15031-18457 GCA_002479645.1 Lachnoclostridium sp. UBA7482
CCCCGCCCCCCTTCCACATCTCGCCGAGAGCTGCAACATTGGCATCGTTACCTACCTGAACCGGAAGACCGGTCTTCTCTTCCATAATCGTCTTCATCTCGGTACGACCCCAGCCGAGGTTTACGCACTGAAGAACGGTACCATCGGAAAGAACCGGACCGGGAACGCCGACGCCGACGCCCAGAAGGTCTTCCTTTGCAATGTTCTGCTCGGCAATCACTTCTGCAATCGCAGCAGCAATGTCGCCGGTAATGTTCCTGCCGCCGTCGGTACGGTCAGTTGGAATCTCCCATTTTTTAAGTACTTCGCCTGCTTCGGTAAAAAGACCGCATTTTACGGTTGTACCGCCGATATCAATACCAAAACAATATTTCATAACTTTCTATCCTCCGTAGATTGCTTTCTCCTAATATACTCCATTACGGAGCTTTCTTTTCGATTACTGATTGCCCTTCATCAGGTTCTGGGTCACACGACGGTAAAGCTCCTCGGTCGCATTGTAGCCCATCTTTTTCTGACGGTAGTTGATGGCTGCCGCCTCGCAGATAATCGCCAAGTTTCGACCCGGACGAATCGGGATGTTGTGACAGACTACCTTGTTGCCGAGAATCTCCGTGTAGCTCTCCTCCAGTCCCAAACGGTCATATTCCTTCTCCCTGTCCCAATCCTCCAGACGAATCACCAAATTGATGGACTGGGTTTCCTTAACGCTCTGTACGCCGTACAGCGTCTTGATATCAATGATCCCGATACCGCGAAGCTCAATCAAATGCTTGGTCACCTCTGGTGCGGAGCCATACAGCGTCTCATCACTGACACGCTTAATCTCCACCACATCATCGGATACCAGGCGGTGTCCTCTCTTAATCAGCTCAAGAGCAGCCTCGCTCTTACCGATACCGCTTTCACCGGTAATCAATACACCCTCGCCGAAGACGTCGACCAATACACCGTGAATGCTGATGCGCGGCGCCAGCTCTACCTGAAGCACACGTACCAGTTCGGCTACCAGAGCGGTCGTCTCCTTGGAAGAGTTAAAAAGCGGAACTCCCTTTTCGAGAGCCAGCTTCTTCATGCCGGGGCTTACTTCCAAATTGCGGCAGAAAATGATACAGGGAACATCATATCCCATGAGTCTTGAGAAACATGCATGCCGCTGCTCGGAGGTCATCTCGCTCTGATACATATACGCATATTCCACATTTCCGATTAGCTGAATGCGGTCCTTGTCAAAGTCACTGAAAAATCCGGCCAACTGCAATGCCGGACGGTTAATCTCCGGTTTGGTAATCAAACGATCGGAATAGTCAATCTCCGGTGTAAGGCATACAAGTCCCAACCGGTCAACAATCTTCTGTAAACTTACGGAATACATATTCTACCTCGTTTCTGAGCGTTTCCTTGCTTTACGACGCCGCCTGCGCTCTTAGGCCGCACGCCGGAACCTGCCAAGAATTTTTCACAAATTCCCACATTTTACTATAGCAGACTTACCCGTGGTTTGCAACGCTATTCTTCGGTTTCGCCATTTTGTTCATCGTCTTTATGAAAATACGCATAGACCGACTCGGCAGCCCTCCGATTCATCTCGGGAATACCTGCCAGTTCCTCAATTTGAGCAGCGCGAACGGCATCCATGCTCTGGTAGTATTTCATCAATGCGCGGCGGCGTTTTTCGCCTACACCCGGAATGTCGTCGAGAACCGAATGCACCTGTGCCGCGCCGCGCAGGGATTTGTGATATTCGATGGCAAAGCGGTGCGTCTCATCCTGGATACGTGTCAGCAGGGCAAAGCCCTCTCCATGCGTATCAATCGGGATTTCCTCATTCCGAAAATACAGCCCCCTCGTCCGGTGACGGTCGTCCTTTACCATGCCGCACACGGGAATATTCAGGTTCAGGTTCTCAAGCACCTGCTCTGCAATGCCCACCTGTCCCTTACCGCCGTCCATCAGAATCAGGTCGGGAAATCGGGTGAAGCTGTTGTGAAGTTCCTTCCTGCTGTCCTCCATACCATGCGTGAAGCGTCTTGTCAGCATTTCCTCCATCGAAGCATAATCGTTGGGACCGTTTACCCCTTTGATGCGGAATTTACGGTAGTCGCTCTTCTTGGCACGACCGTACTCGAACACAACCATCGAACCGACATTGTGAAAACCGCTCGTATTGGAAATATCATAAGATTCCATGCGGCACACGTCCGTAAGTCCCAACAGACCGGCAATCTCCTCCGCCGCACCGACAGTACGTTTCTCCTCGCGTATGAGTTTTTCCAGGTCACGGGACAGAACCGTTGCGGCATTTTCCTTGGCGAGCAGGATCAGCTTCTCCTTATTTCCTATCTTCGGCACGCGAAGCGTTACCTTTTGTCCCTTTCTTGCCGTCAGCCACTGCCCAATCAATTCCTCCTCCGGAAGCGAAAGCTCTAACAAAAGCTCCTTCGGGATAAATGGTGTGCCGGCATAATACTGCTTCACAAAATCATTCAGAATCTCCGCTTCCGCCCGTTCCGAAACACCTGTCATATGATAGTGTTCGCGACCGAGAAGCTTGCCGTTTCGTTCAAAAAATACCTGGATAACGCAATGGTCATCCTTCAGCGCAACCGCAAGAATATCACGTTCGTCCTCGTTGGTATCGCTTGCCTTCTGCTTCTGGGCAAGCGCCTTGACGCGCTCCGAAAGGTCGCGGTATTCGGCGGCTTCCTCGAAGGCCCATTTCGCGCTCGCAGCAAGCATCTTATCCTTGAGAATCTTCAGTACCTCGGAATAGTTTCCATTTAGGAAATCGAGCACACGGTCGATGGTCTTCGCGTAATCCTCCTTAGAAATGTAACCCATACACGGCGCATCACACTGGTGGAGCTGATGATACAGGCAGGGACGGTCCTTGCCAATCTCCTTCGGCAGGGACTTGTTACAGGTACGGATATGGTAAATCTTACGAAGCAGTTCAATGGTATCATTGACCGCAACACCATTGGTGTAGGGCCCGAAATATCTCGACTTGTCCCTTTTTCGGTCACGCGAAAGCATCACGCGGGGGAATGCCTCCCCGACCGTCACCTTGATAAACGGATAGGTTTTACCGTCCTTCAGCATGGTGTTGTACTTCGGCTGATGCTCCTTTATCAGGTTGTTCTCGAGCACGAGTGCCTCAAGCTCCGTGTCCACTACAATATATTCAAACCATGCCACATTAGAAACCATTTTTTGAATTTTCGGAGACAGGCGCGCAGGATTTTGAAAATACTGCCGCACACGGTTTTTGAGAACCTTTGCCTTGCCGACATAAATGATCTGGTCGGAAGTATTGTGCATCAAGTACACACCCGGCCGTTCCGGCAGTTTTTTCAGTTCCTCCGGTATATTAAAATCCTTCATTTCTGCCTCCTTCCTGAAATAAAGAGTTTCGCTCGCGAAACT
>DLOO01000075.1:18604-22435 GCA_002479645.1 Lachnoclostridium sp. UBA7482
ATGGCGGGGCGCACAGGTCGTGGCAAATCGCACAGGTCGGGATCGGAAATAAAATCTACAGCCTGCTTGCTATTCTTAGTTTTCCTCACTCGGATTATCGAGCAAAATCTCTGTTACACTGGATTCTACTGCTGTCTCCGGATGCTTATGGCGATTGAAAATCTCCATAAACTGCTTACCGGTAATCGTTTCCCTCTCAATCAGGAACGCTGCAACCTCATCCATCAGTTCACGGTTCTCCTCGAGATACCGAACAGCCTCCCGGTAGCATTTCCGAATCAGTTCCTGAACCAAAGCGTCTACCCTGGCAGCCGTCGCTTCGCTGCAATTAAGAACCGTACGTCCTTCGAGATACTGGCTTTCCACAGACTCCAGCGCCATCATGCCGAACTCATCGGACATACCGTAAAGCGTAATCATTTGGCGTGCCATCTGTGTTGCGCGGGCAATGTCGTTGCTGGCGCCTGTGGTAACGGAATGGAATTGCACCTCTTCTGCCGCACGACCGCCGCAGAGAATGCGAAGCATCGTCATCATCTCGTCCTTGGAATTGAGGTATTTCTCTTCCTCAGGCACCTGCATCGTATAACCGAGCGCTCCCATGGTACGGGGAACAATGGTAATCTTCTGAACCGGCTCGGCATCCTTCTGGAGTGCTGCCACCATCGCGTGACCGACCTCGTGGTATGCGACAATCCTCTTTTCTTCCGGTCCGAGGATACGATCCTTCTTCTCCTTGCCGGCAAATACCACCTCAACGGATTCCATCAAGTCGGACTGCTTTACAACGGTACGGCCTTCCTTTACGGCAAGAATTGCCGCCTCGTTAATGATATTGGCAAGATCGGAACCTACCGCACCGCTGGTTGCGTGTGCAATTTCGTCCAGGTCAACGGAATCGTGCATCAGGACATTCTTCGCATGTACCTTTAGCACCGCAAGACGTCCCTTCAAATCCGGCTTATCCACTATAATTCTGCGGTCAAAACGACCCGGACGGAGAAGCGCCTTATCCAGTACCTCCGGACGGTTGGTTGCCGCCAAAATCACAATCCCCTTCGAGGTATCGAAACCATCCATCTCTGCAAGCAGCTGATTTAACGTCTGCTCACGCTCGTCGTTACCGCTGNNGAACTGGTAGATTTCCTGCATGTCACGGCTCTTGCCGATCGCATCGATCTCATCGATGAAAATGATACAGGGTGCCACCTGCTGTGCCTGCTTGAAAAGCTCACGTACCCGGGAAGCCCCGACGCCGACAAACATCTCCACAAAGTCCGAACCGGACAGGAAGAAAAACGGCACCTTGGCTTCGCCCGCAACTGCCTTTGCAAGCAGGGNNGGGTCTTACCGGTTCCGGGAGGTCCGACGAGCAATGCGCCCTTCGGAAGCTTCGCACCGATGCGGGTATACTTGGCAGGGTCATGCAGGAAATCTACCAGTTCCATAACGGAATCCTTGGCTTCCTCCTGACCGGCAACATCCTTAAAGGTAACACCGGTTTCCTTCTGCTCGTAAACCTTCGCATGGCTCCTGCCGACGCCGCCGAGACCGCCGCCCTTGGAAAGCATACGAAACAGGAACCACATTACCACATAAATCAGAATAAACGGTAAAATGTACCCGACAAAAATATCAATTAGCGTAGTGCTCTTATCCACAATCAGACGCTGTACCGGAATCTTCTTCTCAAGCAGCTGGGAAATCAGAGTTTCATCCTCTACGATACCGGTATAATACGTCCGGATCATCGAGCCTTCGGGAATCGACGACTTGATCGGTTTAATGACAATCCGGTCATAGTCAGGCTGAATCTCAACCGACTTAATCGTTCCGGCTTCAATCATCTCCAGAAATTCATTATAAGTTATTTCTTTATTTTTCTTGGTTGCAAGATAATCACTGATAACCACGTAAGTGCCGACAAAAAGGAAAAAGGTGATTGCCGTAAGTACAATTCTTACAATCAGTCCCTTCTTGCCGTCGTCCTTCCGCTTCGGTGAATCCTTTTTATTCTTATCGTCCACAGAATTCCTCCATAAAGTCCTAATAACAGGTTATGATAAGGGTCGAATATTCCGACCCGTGTATCATTATAGTAAAAACCCTTATAAAACACAAGCCGCATGCCGTGAAATTTTCGTGAATTTGCTTACTGCCGCCCCTTGCGGTAATGCATCGGAGACACGCCGTAGTATTTCTTGAAGAGCTTGGAGAAATGATAAACATCCTCGTAACCGACTGCAGCCGCAATGACCTTGATGCTTCCCGCATCGGCATCCAGCATCTCCTTTGCTTTCGCAAGACGAATCCGAATCAGATAATTGATCGGCGAATCCCCGGTCTTTTCCTTGAAAATCTTAGAAATATACACCGGGCTCAGATACATATTCTGTGCAATCTGGTCAAGGGAAATTCTCTGCGCATAGTTGTCATTCAAATAATGCAGAATCTTCTTTACAACGTAGCTTTTGGAATAGCTTTCAAATGCCACGCCGACCGTCTCCTGCTCCTTAACCCCATGAATCGCACGGTAAATCAGAACAAGCATACGAATCATCTGCGCCTGAATCATATAGTAACGACCGGGCTGCGTGGATGCATTTTCCTCGATAATCTCATAGCAGCAGCGGCTGAACTCGCGCTTTGCCTCGCCCGACAGCACCAACAGATGCCCGCCCTCCGGAAGCACAATCTGATTCTCCGGCATATCACGAAAATACACATCGGTAAATCCGGCTACAAACTCCATCGTCGTATCCGCCGGATTGTTTACAATGCTTTGGTGAACCACACCGGGATTGAAAATCATCAAATCGCCCTGTTTCACGTCATACACCTGCTCGCCAACCTGATACTGCCCCGTTCCGGACAGTATGTATGCAATCTCAATAATCCCGTGGGAATGCGGATAAGTAAGGCGCGCATCCTTAATTCTGCTGCAATAAAATATTGACGGATGCAGCTCTTTTATCGTCATATCAGAGAAAAAATCCTCGTTCACTTCCCACGTGCCCCCTCATTCGTAATCTCATCAATCTGCCAGTCCACCGGCTCCAGTCCGTGTGCCTGCAGGAATTGATTCGTCTGACTGAAATGCTTACAGCCGAAAAATCCCCGGTACGCCGAAAGCGGGCTCGGATGCGGCGCCTTCAGCACCAGATGATTCGGATTGTTCAGCATGGCTGCCTTCTTCTGTGCCGGACTTCCCCACAGCAAAAATACGATTGGGCGGTTCTGGCGGTTCAACACACGAATGACCTCGTCCGTGAATTGCTCCCAGCCCTGTCCCTGATGGGAAAACGCCTGGTGTGCCCGCACGGTCAGCACCGTATTTAACAAAAGGACGCCCTGCTTTGCCCATTTGGTCAGGCAGCCGTGACTCGGAACCCTGCATCCGAGATCCGTCTCCAGTTCCTTATAGATATTCACAAGCGACGGCGGAATTTCTACCTGCGGCTGCACCGAAAAGCACAGACCATGCGCCTGTCCGTCATTGTGGTAAGGATCCTGTCCCAGAATCACAACCCTTACCTCCGAAAGCGGGGTATAGTGAAACGCATTGAAAATATCCCCTGCCGGCGGAAACACCCGACGGGTACGATACTCCTCATTCACAAACCGGTACAGCTTCCGGTAATAGTCTTTATGAAATTCGCCGCTCAGGGCTTCCAGCCATTCTCCAGTTATCGCTGCCATCAGATTCGTACACTGACACCTTTCTCACGTAAATATTTCTTTACTTCGCCGATCTCGAGCTCCTTATAGTGGAACAGAGACGCCGCCAACGCAGCGCTGGCTCCGCCTTCAGGTAAGGGTTGTGATTCTGGG
>DLOO01000075.1:22468-22702 GCA_002479645.1 Lachnoclostridium sp. UBA7482
CGGGATGGACACACTCTCGGAAATTCTTCTTGTCAGCTCAATATCGTATCCCGCTTTTGTTCCGTCGCAGTCCATACTCGTCAGCAAAATCTCACCCGCGCCAAGCTTCTCCGCAGTCATCGCCCACGCAATGGCGTCGATTCCCATGTCAACACGACCGCCGTTTTTATAAATGTGAAATCCTCCGTCCGGAGTTCTCTTCGCGTCAATTGCCACAACCACACACTGGCTGCC